>JBEBHW010000316.1:0-4951 GCA_040081145.1 Burkholderiaceae bacterium | reverse complement strand
ACGGCGCGCAGCGCATCGACGGCCTGATGGGCAAGTACCAGGAAATCGCGAAGTCGTCGGAGAAAATGGAACACGCGCTCACCGCCTCGGCGTCGAGCCAGTTCTTCATCTCCGGCCTGGTGCTCGTGATCGCGCTGGGCGGTGCCTTCGTCAACTTCTGGTTGATCCAGCGCCCGATGTCGGCGATGGTGGGTGCGGGCGAATATTTGACCGGCAATCTCGAGGTCTCGCACATCGCCGCGCTCGTGATCATCCTGATCGAGTCGGCGATGGGCCTGTTCCTGTTGGAGACGCTGCGCATCACGCACCTGTTTCCCGCCATCAACACGATGCAAGACAAGATGCGCCGATCCCTGATGTGGGTGTTCTTCACGATCCTGCTGATCCTGGCCGGCGTCGAAGTCGGGCTGGCGGTGATGCGCGACCAGATCATCCTGGCCGACCTCGCCTTCAAGCGCGACCTCGGTGGCTCGGCCGGCGGGGTGGTGGCGCAAGCCGCTGCCGACCTGGGCTGGATGCAAAAGGTGCCTGTGGCCGGGCAGATGATCCTCGGCTTCATCCTGCCGTTTGCGCTCGCCTTCGTGGGGCTGCCGCTGGAGAACTTCGTGCACTCGGCGCGCACCGTGATCGGTGCCCTGCTCGTGTTCGTGCTGCACGCGCTCAGCATCGCACTGCGCATCGCCTCGAACATCTTTCGCCAGCTCGGCAAAGCGCTGGCGCTGTTGTTCGACGCCGTGATCTTCCTGCCGCTGAGCGTGGAGCGCCTCATCAAGTCGCGCGGCACAGTTCCCACGACGACGCCCGCGCCACGTGCCCACGGGCGTGCGTCATGAAGCGCGCGCTGCGTCTCGCGCTGGCTGCGCTGTCGATCGCTCTGTTCACTTCCGGCTGCGGCGAACAGGGTGGCAACCAGCGCGCCGTCTACATGCTGCTCGACACCTCGGGCACCTACTCGCAGGAAGTCGATAAGGCGCAATACGTCGTCAACTGGCTGATCGGCACGCTCAACCCCGGCGACACGCTCGCCGTGGCGCGCGTCAAGAGCCGCTCTTTCAGCGAGAAGGACATCATCGCCAAGGCGACCTTCGTGAAAGACCCGCTCCAAGTGAACCAGCAGAAGAAGGCGCTGCGCGACAAGCTCTCGGCACTTCGCGAGCAGACAAAGGGCGGCAGCGCCTACACCGACATCACCGGCGGCATGCTGCAGGCGGCCGAGTTCCTGCACGAGACCGGCGCCGGGCGCAAGACGATCCTGATCTTCTCCGACATGCAGGAAGAACTCGACAAGCAGACGAAGCGCGACGTGCCGCTGAACCTCGCGGGGATTCGTGTCGTCGCGCTCAACGTCACTAAGCTCAAGACCGACAACATCGACCCCACGCGCTACACCGGGCGCCTGGACGCGTGGGAGAAGCGCGTCAAGGACGGCGGCGCCGGCTCATGGCGCGTCGTCAACGACCTGGAGCGCCTGGATCGGATGTTCCGCGACTGAGGCACGGCTCGCACCGAGCCACGCCTCAGGCCCGGGGCGGCAAAGATGTGCGTGTGCGTGTCGACAAACTGATTTGCCGGCCACTCGCGCGTCAACCCCTCGGCAAAACCCTGCTCGGCAAGTTCACGCTGGAAAGCTTCGGTGTCCACGCGGGTGCGTCCGGCGCTAGAGCGTGCGAACCTGCACTTTGCGGAATTTGATCGTGCCTGCGCCGTATTGCAAGCCTATCGGTCCGCTGGCGAAATTCGAATCTTCGAAGTCCACGGTGGTCGCGCCGTTCAGCAAGACCGTGATCCGCTTGCCCTTGGCGGTGATGTCGTAGGTGTTCCACTTGCCGCCCGCCTTGGGCATGTTGGCGATCGCCGCGAAGTTCACCACCGCGCCGGTGCCGTACTTCGGATCGGGCCGCTGGTCGAAGATGTTGGCCTCGTAGCAGGTCCGGTCGCCCACGTCGTAGACGTTCTGGCAGCGCATGAAGATGCCGCTGTTGGCGTTGTCGCTGGCCCAGAACTCGACGCGAATCTGAAAGTCGCCGTAGGGCCGCTTCGTCAGCAGATAGCCGTTCGCCGGGCCGGTTTTGCGTTCGGCCTGGATTGCGCCGTCGCTGGCCTTCCAGTCGCCATCGCCCACCGCCATGAAATTATCCATGCCGTTCACCCCGTCGATCAGCGTCACCCAGCCCGAATCGGCAGCGCTGCCGCCCGCTGAGGTCGCACAGCCGAACCCGCTCATTGTGGCCGCCAGGACGCTCAGTGCGCCGGCCCAAGTCATGCTCAATCGCCTCATCGTCGTCTCCTGTGGTGGTGATGGGCACCGAGCATAAACCAGCGCGCGATGCTCACCACTTCGGCGCGATCGCCGCCGGGCCGCACAAAGTTTCGTCGATTGCCGCCTGCCCTGCCGGAGAAGGGGCAACGAAGTCGAGCGTCATGACGCCCGCCACGCCCACGCAGCTGCCGGGCCGAACCAGGACCTCCTGCTCGCGCGCCACCGCCACGCCGTCGACCTGCGTGAGTTGCGCCGACAACGCTCGAAGCAGGTAACCCTGGGCGCGGCTGCGCAGTTCGAACTGGCGTCGGCTGATGAGTTTGCACGCCATCGGATCGGGCAGGACAAGCGCCACGTCGGGCAGCAGAGCGCCGTCTTGCGAGTCGCCGCGGCCGAAACTCAGCGTGTCACGCTCCGGAAGCACGATGCGCTCGCCGGTCTCGCGCACGCGCACTTCGCTCGGGAAGTGCACCGCGTCGCGCCAATGCAAGGCAAACGACTCGACGCTGCGCGAAATGCCTTTCAAGGCGACGCTTCCCAGCGGTCGACACAGACTGCGTTGCTGCGGGTCGAGTTGCTGGAGCAGCTCGCGCGTCAGGCGCACCTGGCCAGGCGAGGCGAGCGCGGCCAGGCGCGCGCACAGGTTGACGGCGTCGCCCGTCACCTGCGCGCCGTCGGTGAGTACCGGGCCCCAGTGCAGGCCGATGCGCAGGCACAGCTGGTGCGCGCGCGGCCGGTCGACGTTTTCCAGCGACACGCGGTTCTGCAACGCCGCCATCGCGCGCGCCGCGGAATCGGCCGAAGAAAAAATCGCAAACGCGCCGTCGCCCGCGGTGTCGACGATGCGGCCGTCGCTGCTCGGCAGGCAGCGCTCGAGCAGATCGAAGTGCAGTTGCTGCAGGCGCCTGCCGGCTTCGTCGCCAAAATGCGCGAAGTAGGCCGTCGAATCGACGACGTCGGTGAACGCGAGCGCCGCGTTGCGTTCGAAGCGGCGCGTCAGCTCCTGCGACAGCAGGGTCTGCAGACGAATGATTTCCGTCATCGTCAGGCGCGAGGGGTCGAAGGCAGTCGTCATCATGGCGCAGCTCGAAAGAGCTGCCGATGGTAATGGAGTGATCGGGCATGATCGCGAACCTCTCCTCCGGTGCACCCACAACCATGACGCCCGACCCCGACCGCCCGTTGCGCCCCGAATCTGCGTTCAGCCAGGAGACACGCTGCGCGCAAGGCGCACGCCACGCCGGCAGAGATGCGGGGGCCGACTCGGCGATCGTGCCGCCGATTCACTACAGCGCCACGTTCGCCGCCGCTGACGCGCAAGACTTTGCCGAGATGGCGAGCCAGCCGCGCCACAGCCGCTACTACACGCGCTACGGCAATCCGCTGCACGAGCAGGTGGCTGCGCAGCTTGTTGCGCTCGAAGGCGGTGCGGCGGGAACGGATGACGCGCTCGTCACGGCCTCGGGAATGGGCGCGATCAGCCTGGTGCTGCTCGGCCTGCTCAAGGCGGGCGACCATGTGATCGCGCAGACGAACCACTACATGGGCAGCGCCAAGCACTTTTCCGAATTGCTGCCGCGCTTCGGCGTGCGCTGCAGCCTCGTCGACCAGACCGACCTCGCCGCCTGGGAGCGCGCGTTTGAGCCGGCGACGCGCCTCGTGATGACGGAAACGCCGGTGAACCCGACCTGCGCGCTGACCGACCTGAAGGCGGTGGCGGCAGTCGCGCGGTCGCGCGGCGCGTTGAGCGTGTGCGACAACACGTTCGCCAGCCCGATCAACCAGCAGCCGCTCGCCCTGGGCGTCGACGTCGTCGTGCACAGCGCGACCAAATACCTCGGCGGCCACCATGACCTCACCGCCGGCGCCGTGCTGGCGCGCAAAGACCTGATCGACGAGCTGTGGAAGACGCAGATCTGCCTGGGCGCCACACTCAGCCCCATGGACGCCTGGTTGCTGCTGCGCGGCATGCGCACCCTGGCGCTGCGCGTGCGCCAGCACAATGCGAGCGCCTTGGCGCTGGCGAGCTGGCTCGAGCGGCAGCCGCAGGTCGAACGCGTCTTTTACCCGGGGCTCGGATCGCACCCCCAGCATGCCCTGGCGCAGGCGCAAATGCAGGGCTTCGGCGGCGTCATGAACATCGCGATCAACGGGGGCTATGCAGCGGCGAGCCGCTTCGTCCACGCGTTGCAGCTGCCGCGCCAGGCGGTCAGCTTGGGCGGCGTGGAGAGCCTCGTCGTGCACGCCGCGGCGATGTGGCGCGGCACGATGGACGAGGCACAGATGCGCGTGGCAGGCATCGCGCCGAACGGGGTGCGCCTGTCGGTGGGCATCGAGGGCACCGAAGACTTGCGCGCTGACCTGACGCAGGCGCTGGCGGCAATTTGACGGGACCAAAACAGCAACCCCTCCCGACCATGACGGGGGGAGGGGCGGGTGGCTGACGCCACCATTTGGAGCTCCGGAGCTAGAAGTCTCGCGGCGCAAGAAGCAAGGGTTGCTGGACAGTTTTTCGGTCGACTTCCCGCGCCTATCCTGTCACTGCGGCAACGCGCGTCGGCGCGGGTTCGCTCGGCAACCACGACACGATCGCCGCCGTGCACGCCGCAATGCCCGCCATGACGAGCATCAGCGTGCTGAAGCCGCCGGCTTTCACGAGCGGGCCGAGCAGCCACACCGCCACCGAGCTGA
>JBEBHW010000315.1:0-4959 GCA_040081145.1 Burkholderiaceae bacterium | reverse complement strand
CGAAATCTGCGGCAACACAGCGCAGACGCGGAAGCCGCCGCCGACGGTGGTGTTGGAAGGAAGCAGACCGTGCGCTGGCCGCCGAAGGACGGACAGCCCACTCCGACAGCGGCAGGAGACCTTGCAGGAGCGCAACGACAGGATGCACGCTGAATGGCTCCTTGCTTGCAGCTGCTACGGTGCGGCTGGGGCGAACAGCGAGAGTGCACGACCGGCATTGTGTGCTGCCCAACGTTTGAGCTAAGGCAACGCTGATTTAGGCCACGAATTTCAGCGCAACCAGTAGTTGATCGTTTTCGAAAGCCTCGTTTTCGAAAGTTGCTGCTGTTTGAGTCTCATTCGAAGTGCTGTTAGGCGTTTTTGAGACATTCAAGTGGCGATTCACTCGCTTGGTTGTTCCTATTTACCCTGTTATGGGCAAACTCGTGCATACAGTGGTCGCCTCGCCAGATAGATGTTGGCCATTGCCAGCGACACGAACGCGCGCGTGGCGTTCTTGGCCAGCCCGCGATAGCGCACCTTGCTGAAGCCCCACAGCCGCTTGACCACTGCGAACACATGCTCGACCCGCGCGCGGATCCGGGACTTGTTGCGGTTCTTTGACCGCTGCGCTTCGTCGACTTCGCATCCGGCCTTGCGTGTGCGCTGGTTGGTGAAGTCTCTGGCGTTGGGCGCCTTACCGTGAATGAGCTCCTTCTGGCTGGCGTACGCGCTGTCCCCATACACCCGACGCTCCTGGCCGTGCAGCAGCTCGGGCAAGGGGTGCTTGTCGTGCACGTTGGCCGGTGTCACCACGGCGCTGTGTGCCAGGCCGCTGCGGCTGTCCACACCGATGTGCAGCTTCATGCCGAAGTACCACTGCTGGCCCTTCTTGGTCTGGTGCATCTCGGGGTCGCGCGCGCCCTCGGCGTTCTTGGTGGAACTCGGTGCGCCGATGATCGTGGCGTCCACGATCGTGCCGGTCTTGACCTTGAACCCACCGGATTGGAGTACCTCGCCCACCTTGGCAAACAGCTTCTCGCCAAGACCGTGCTCCTCCAGAAGGTGGCGGAACTTGAGCATCGTCGTTGCGTCAGGCACGGGCTCCACTCCCAGATCGATGCCCACGAAGCGACGCAGGCTGGCGCTGTCGTACAAGGCTTCTTCGCAGGCCACATCGGCCAAATTGAACCAGTGCTGGATGAGGTGAATGCGCAGCATGCGCATGAGCCCGATGGGTGGGCGTCCACGGCCGGACTTGGGGTAGTGCGGTTCGATCACTTCGCACAGCGCGTCCCACGGCACGATGGCCTGCATGGTCTGCAAGAATTCATCCCGCCGCGTCGGCCTGCGGAACCGCTCAAAACCCGCGCCTTGATCGGCCGCTACTGCCAAGGTCTGCTGCTTCATCGTGCTGGCTTGTCGAAGTTCAACGCGGGCACAAGTATCGGGGAATAAATCAGCGTTGCCCTAACGGTAGCGTGCCAACGTCAAGCCCTGCATGTCGATCGGCGGTGGGCGGCCTCCGATGACATCGGCCATCACATGTCCCGTGCCCACGGCCATCGTCCAGCCGAGCGTGCCGTGTCCGGTGGCCAGATACAGGCCGCGCGGGCCGGCAGGCCCCAGCAGCGGCGTGCCGTCGGGCGTCATCGGTCGCAGGCCGCACCAGAATTCGGCGCGCGAGACGTCGCCGCCGCGCGGGAACAGATCGGTCACGACGTGCTCGAGCGTGCGCCTGCGCGCATCGAACAGACGCAAGTCGTAGCCCGCGAGTTCAGCCGTGCCGCCGACGCGAATGCGCTCGCCCAGGCGCGTCACCGCGACCTTGTGGGTTTCGTCCATCACGGTGGACTGCGGTGCGCCGCTCGGGTCGGTGATGGGCACGGTGATCGAATAGCCCTTCACGGGATACACAGGAATCGAAATTCCCAGCGGCGCAAGCAACAAGGGCGAATAGCTTCCCAAGGCGACGAGCGTCGCGTCGGCCTTCACGGTGCCGGTTGCAGTGGCCACGCCGTGCACTTGCCCTCCCACGTGGAGCAGCCGATCGATGCGGATCCCATAACGAAACTTCACACCGCGCTGCGCGGCCAGGGCGGCGAGCGCCTGCGTGAACTTGAAGCAGTCGCCGGTTTCGTCGCCGGGCAGCTGCAGGCCGCCGACGAACTTGTCGCGCACGTCGGCCAAGGCCGGCTCGTGCGCGAGGCACGCGGCCGCGTCGAGCAACGCGTGGGCCACGCCGTACTCGCGCAGGATCGCCATGTCGGCAGCGCTCGCGTCGAATTGGCGCTGCGTGCGAAACAGTTGCAGCGTGCCCTGAGTGCGCTGGTCGTACTCGATGCCGGTCAGCGCGCGCAGCTCGATCAGGCAGTCCCGGCTGTACTCGGCCAGGCGCACCATACGGCCCTTGTTCACCTGGTAGCGTGCCGCGGTGCAGTTGCGCAGCATCGCCAGGCCCCAGCGCACGAGGCCCAGGTCGAAATGCGGCCGGATCACGAGAGGGCGATGGTGCATCAGCAGCCACTTGATCGCCTTCAGCGGAATCCCCGGGCCGGCCCACGGCGCGGAATAGCCCGGAGACACCTCGCCTGCGTTGGCGTAGCTGGTCTCCATCGCTGCGCCGGAACCTCGGTCCAGCACGGTCACTTCGTGACCCGCCAGCGCCAGGTGATACGCGCAGCTCACGCCGATCACACCACTGCCCAGTACAACCACGTGCATGTTGCGACTCCTTGGCGCACGAGGATAGCCTGACTTCGCCGGCCGTCTGTAAGCGAAGCGGCGACGCGGCTGCGGCCATGCCCTCGCCGAAGGCACAAGATGCCGCCACAATGCGAATCAGCGCGAGCGCCACTGACCATCCGACATGACTCTGCAGCCCCCGTTCATTCCACCGGCACGATTCGACGACCCGGCTGCGGCCTTGGCCCAAGTGCGAATCATCTATGACGCGAACGTCGCGCACCTGCGCGATTGCCTGCAGCGTTTCGTCGCCGGCGAACCGATCGAGGCGCAGGGGATCGAGCTCGACCACAGCGATGGCCGAACCGCGCCGCGCTCGCAGTCCGCGAGGAGCGACGCGCGCGGCCGGGTGCGCGCCTGCTACCCTTTCGTGCGCGTGCGCACGGCCACCGTGGCGCGCGCCGATTCGCGCCTGAGCTACGGCTTCGTCGCCGGCCCGGGAACGTATGAGACGACCTTGACGCGGCCCGACCTGTTCGGCAACTACTACCTCGAGCAGTTCAAATTGCTGCTGAAGAACCACCATGTGTGGCTCGAAGTCGGCACGAGCAACCAGCCTATCCCCGTGCACTTTTCACTCGCCGACAACGACCACCTTGAAGGCTCGTTCGACGCAACACGGCGCCTGCTGATGCGCGATCGCTTCGACCTGCCCGACCTGACGGCGATGGACGACGGCATTGCCAACGGCACGTTCGAACCCGGCCCCGGCCAGGCGCACCCGCTCGCCCTGTTCACCGCGCCGCGCGTCGACTATTCCTTGCACCGCCTGCGCCACTACAGCGGCACCGCGCCGGAACACTTCCAGAACTTCATCCTGTTCACGAACTACCAGTTCTACATCGACGAGTTCGTGCGCCTGGGGCACGGCGCGATGGCGGGTTCAGGCGCGGCGCACGACTACATTGCCTTCATCGAGCCGGGCAACGTGGTGACGCGCCGCGCCGGAACGCCCGCGCAGCCCGGCGACGAACTCGGCATTGCCCCGCCGCGCCTGCCGCAGATGCCGGCGTATCACCTGCAGCGCGCCGACGGCAGCGGCATCACCATGGTCAACATCGGCGTCGGCCCGGCCAACGCCAAGACCATCACCGACCACATCGCCGTGCTGCGCCCGCACGCCTGGATCATGCTCGGCCACTGCGCGGGCCTGCGCAACACCCAACAGCTCGGCGACTATGTGCTCGCCCACGGCTACGTGCGCGAAGACCATGTGCTCGACGAAGAGTTGCCGCTGTGGGTGCCGATCCCGCCGCTCGCGGAAGTGCAGGTCGCGCTCGAAGCGGCGGTCGCCGAAGTGACGCAGCTCAAGGGCTACGAGCTGAAACGCATCATGCGCACCGGCACGGTGGCGAGCACCGACAACCGCAATTGGGAATTGCTGCCCTCGGTGAACGCGAGCAGCACGCCCGAGCGCCGCTTCAGCCAGAGCCGCGCGGTGGCGCTGGACATGGAGAGCGCGACGATCGCGGCAAACGGCTTTCGCTTCCGCGTGCCCTACGGTACCTTGCTGTGCGTCAGCGACAAGCCGCTGCACGGCGAAATCAAGCTGCCCGGCATGGCGAACCATTTTTACCGCGAGCGCGTCGACCAGCACCTGCGCATCGGCATTCGCGCCATCGAGTTGCTGCGCGAACAAGGCATCGACCAGCTGCACAGCCGCAAGCTGCGCAGCTTTGCCGAAGTGGCGTTTCAGTAGCAGGAGCGGATCAAGCCGCATCCCCAGGCGGCCGCTGCTTCGGCAGCGCGCTGTAGTCGGCATGGTGCAGCGTACGCCGCGCCAGGCGCGTGATGCGAAAGCGCGCGCCGCACGCTGGGTCCAGGCAGCCGATGTCGCTGTCGGTGCTCATCCAGTCGTTCGGATGCGTGGGGCGCTGCTTGGCCGGGATGAAGGGAAGAACTGCGAGCATCGCGTATAGCGAAAACGACGCCTCTCGCCCGGGCGGGAAGACGATGCGCCCGCCGATCACGTCGAACGTGTCGCCCACGTTCGCGTGGCTGACGAAGGGCTTGCCGGTGTCGAGCACCTCGACTCGCAAGTCGTACAGCTCGAATTCATCGCCGAAAGTCATGAGCCTGCTCCTGGGGGTGATTGCCGTGGCGCTGCATTTGACGCGGCTGGCTCAGCCGGCGCCGCGCCGATACGCCGGCGGCGTGTACGCGGCAGCGTCGCTCGGCGCGCCGTGCGTGTTCTGGTTTTTCCACATGATGGCGCTGTGCGGGCCGGTTTCGTCG
>JBEBHW010000314.1:0-4960 GCA_040081145.1 Burkholderiaceae bacterium | reverse complement strand
ACCACATGCCGCAGCACCGCGCCGATGTTCGCACCGTAGACATGGATGCTGATCGAGGGCCGATCCGTGAACGCATTGGCGACCTCATGGATGTCGCCGATCGCCGGTGAAACAGCCTCGACCTGCCCGGGCTCCAGACGCTGCTCGGCGCTTGGCCGCAGCGCCTGCGTCGATGCGTCGCGGGTGTAGCTTCGGCACAGTTCGGCCCCGCGCAGTACGCCGATCAGTCCCCACACCGTGTGGTCGTGCACCGGCGTGCGCTGGCCCGGCCCCCAGACGAAGCTGACGACCGAGAAGCGCTCGAGCGGATCGCAATACAGCAGGTATTGCTGATAGCGTTCGGGATCGTGGCGCGCGCAGCGCTCAGGAAGCCAGTCGTCATGGCGCACCAGTTCGCCGAGCAGCCGGGCACCCGATTCGCGCAGCGCCGCTTCGTCGCCTGTGCGTTCGGCCAGCCGGGTGAATTCGGCGACAAACGCCGGGAATCGAGACAGGTTCATTTGAATTGCTCAGTGAGTCGGCACCGGCGCGCCGTCGATCTGCAGCGCTTCGTTGAAGCGGTTGAAAAAGCCGCACAAGGCGATGCGCAGCGTCAGTTCGACGATCTGCGCCTCGGTGAAGTGGCTGCGCAGCCGTTCGAAGACGTTGTCGCGAATCCGCTGGGGTGCGTCCGTCACGGCGATCGCGTACTCGACGACCAGCTTGTCCACTTTGTCGAACTCCGGGTGGTTCCCGTAGTCCAGCGCCCGGTCCACGCCCTCGGGCGAAAGCCCTTCGACCATGAGCAAAGGCTTGTGCTGACCCACACAGTAGTCGCACTCGTTCAGTTTGGACACGACGACCACGGCGAGCTCGATGTAGCGCAGCGGCACGATCTTCTGCGCGCGCAGCTCGAGCATCATCGCCATCAGGTGCTTCACGGCGATCGGCACGTGCGCGAACACGCCGACCTGGTCGCGGAACGCGCCGTAGCCGTTGGCGAAGGCCTCGTAGACCTCGCGCACGTCGGCGGGGACTTCCTGCGGACCGACGTCTCTCACTCGAGGCATGCGCGTTTCCTTTCCGTTTGACCTGGATCAACCTGCGACTCGTTCGGCCGGGCAACATCGAACCCTACTCGTCTGAGCCCAGCGTGATGATGAATCCTTCCAACACTGCGCAGTCTGCCTCGTCCGCGCGCGCCATCGACCGCATCAAGGACGATCACCGTGCGCTGGCCCGGGTACTGGGCGCAATGCGAATCCTCGTCGCGCAATTCCGCGAAAGCGGGGCCACGCCCGATACCGAACTGTTCGAGTCGATGCTGCGCTACGTCGAGAACGTTCCGGACCGGCTGCACCATCCGCGCGAGGACCAGACGCTGTTTCCCGCGGTGCGGGCCGGCGACCCCGCGGCGGCAGCGCTCATTGCGGGCCTCGAGCGCGAGCACGCGCGCGCCGCGGCCATGCTTGCGCAACTGCGCCGTGCGCTGGCGGCGCTGCGCGAGGGTGGCGCGAACGCGGTCAACGTACTGGGCGAAGCGCTCGACGAATTCGCCGACTTCTACTGGGCACACATGCGCGCCGAGGAGGAACGTTTGCTGCCCGCCGCCCTCGCCTGCCTGAGTGCCGACGACTGGGAGCGCATCGAGCGTGCGTTCTGCGACTCGCGCGATCCGCTCTTCGACGCGCCGCGAGCCGCCGAATACGCCGAACTGTTTCAGTTCATCGCGACCCACGCGCCGCCCAGAGCTGCAACGCTGTTCCCGGCGACACCGCGGCCGGTCTAGGAGCCTGGCGCCAGCCATTGCGCAAATACCTCCTCGTTGTGTTCGCCGAGCAGGGGCGGGGCGCGGTAGACGTCGAATTCGTAGCCGCTGATCGCCATCGGGAACGCAATCGTGCGCGTCGCGTGGCCGTTGGGAAGCGTCATGTCGCGCACCCACCCGGCGGCGCGCACGTGTGGGTCGGCTATCACCTCGGCATAGGTGTTGATCGGCGCGCACGGAACGCCGTGACTGTCGAGCGCTTCGAGCCACTGCGCCTTGGTGCGCGTCGCGAACACGCGCTGCAGGGTGGCGACGAGCGGCTCCTGATTGCGCGCGCGCAGCGCATTCGTCTCGAAGCGCGGGTCGGTTTTCAGCTCGGGCGTGCCGATCGCGTCGCAAACTGAAAGCCACAGCTTGTCGTTGCCCGCGGCGAGCATGAACGGCGCGTCGCTCGCCTGGAAGCCCTGGTAGGGCGCCGAGCGCGGGTGCGCCGACCCCAGGCGCTTCGGCGAACGCCCGGTGCCGAAGAATTCGCTGGTCTGCAGCGCTGCCATGGCGAGCAGGCCCGCCAGCATCGAGCAGTCGATGAATGCGCCCTCGCCGGTTTCGCGCGCGCGCAAGATCGCCGAGGTGATGCAGAAGGCGCCGTACAGCCCCGCGCCGAAATCGCCCAAGGGAACGCCGCACTTCACCGGCGGACCATTCGGCTCGCCGGTGACGCTCATCACTCCGCTGATTCCCTGGATCGTCGCGTCGAACGCGCCCTTGCTGGCGTAAGGGCCGGTGTGGCCGAAGCCGCTGATGGAGCAGTAGACGAGCCGCGGCGACACGACGCGCAAGGCCTCGTAGCCCAGGCCGAGGCGGTCGAGCACGCCGGGCCGGTAGTTCTCGATGATCGCGTCGGCACCAACGCACAGGCGCTTCAGGCGCTCGACCTGGGCCGCGTCCTTCAGGTCGACCGCGATGCTGCGCTTGTTGCGGTTGATCGACGCGAAATTCTCGCTGTAGCCCGGGCCCTGCTCGCCTGCACTCTGCGGCGGCCAGTGGCGCATGTCGTCACCACCGTCGGGCCGCTCCACCTTGACCACGTCGGCGCCCAGGTCGGCGAGCAGCGACCCCGCAAAAGGCCCGGCGGCGATCTGCCCGAACTCGAGCACCTTCAGCCCGGCCAGCGGCCCGCGACTCCCAACGTTTGCCATGCGCAGCCGATCAGGGCTTGGCGTATTCGACGAATACGCTCTTGCCACCCGTGATGACCCACTGGCCCATGCCACGGCCGAGCTGGTCGCCGTTGGGCGTGAAGTCGCAGGTCGAGCCCGCGCCCTGGAAGTTGATCGGCTTGCCTTCGCGCACCAGCTTCAGCGCATCGACGACGTCGTCGACCTCCTGCCCGGGGCCGTTGCCGACCGCAATGATCTGTTTCGACCAGTCCACCGCCATCGGGCTTTTCGCCCGCTCCATGGCGAGCGCTGTGATCGCGACCTGGTCGTGCGTGTTCGGCGGGAACAGGAACACACGATCGGCCGGCGCGCCCATCAATTGCAGGAAGCGCTTGTAGCCGGGCGCGGACACATCGGGCATGGGCTGGAAGTGGCGGATGCCCTCCGCGACCTGATTGCCCACGGCCTGCACGAACTTGCCCTCGGCGTCGGCCATGATCGACAGCGCGACCACCTTGCTGTCGAAGCCGCCGCGGTACACCTCCTTCATGATGGACACGAAATCCGGCAACAGGCCGAAGCAGTACACCGCTTCGGGCTTCTTGCCGAAGACCCGCTCGACTTCGGCGCGGTACGAAGGCTGCTCCGGGTTGTAGACGAGGGCATCCATCACCTGGCGCCCGGCGGCCTTCATCTGCTCCTCGAACACCTTCATGATCGGCAGCACGAAGGCGTTCTGCAGGCCGAGGATGCCCACGCTCTTGAAGCCCAGGCGCAGCGCCGCGCGGCTGATGACGATGCCCCAGTCGGTTGCCTTCATCTGGAAGCGCCACACGTAGCCCTGGCTGTCGCCTTCGGTGATCGCGTTGGCCGCGCTGGACACCATCAGCACCACCTTGTTCTGCACCACGATCGGCCGCGACGACATGCCCTCCGGCGTGCCCCAGTAGCCGATGCACGATTGGCACTTGTGCACGTTGATGAACTTCTGCGTCAGGTTCGCGGCGACCGAGGCGCTCGACTCGGAGTCCTCGATGAACAGCTCGAGCTTGCGCCCGCCGAGGATGCCGCCTGCGGCGTTGATCTTGGCTGCCGTGCGCTTGGCGGCCTCGCCCATGTCCGGACCGTAGGCGCCGGCGTTGCCGGTGAGCGGCAGCGCGACGCCGATCGGAATCGGCGCGCCCTGCGCGTGGGCGAGGTTCAGGTACGGAAAGGCGAGCGGCGCGCCAAGGGCCGCAGTGGACTTCAACACCTTGCGGCGGGTCGGGCGATTCATGGGATTCTCCTTGTGCGGGCGGTTGGGGGGAGGCTGGCCTTCGCGGCGGGTGCTTCGACTAGGGGCGTTGCATTCTTGCAGTGGCCAGGTCGACCTGCAATCGGTGTTCGCGCAGGAAACCCTGAGGACGAAAGATGAGCAGCAGGATCAGGCCGACACCGATGATGATGATGCGGATCGCGGCGAGCCGATCGGAATCGAGCCCCGGAATCACGTCCTTGAGGAAGCGCGAACCCTCCAGCAGGACCATCACCGCCGCCGCGCCGAAGATCGTGCCGGTGTGTGCGCCGCGCCCGCCGGCAATCACGGCCATGAAGGCGTAGGCGATGACGATGTTCGTGAATTGGGTCGGGTCGATGTACTGGTAGTAGAAGGCATGCAGCGAACCCGCCAGGCCGATGAACGCACCGCCGATGGCGAACACCCGAACCCGCGCCCACAGCACATGCTTGCCCAGCGTGGCGGCCACCACGTCATCCTCGCGCAAGGAACGAACGATGCGCCCGAACGGTGAACGCGCGAGCACGCCCAGCACCCACCACGTGACGAGCACGGCCGCCGCTGACAGCGCCAGGAGGAAGTATGCGTAGACCTCCGCGGGGACCAGGTCCGCCAGCGGGCGCGGGATCCCGGACAGGCCGAGTGCCCCCTTGGTCAGTCCGTCCTCGTTCAGCGCCACCAGGCGCAGCATTTCCCCGACCCCGAGCGTGACGATGGCGAAGTAGTCTTCCTCGGTGACGCGCAGCGACACCAGCGCCGTTGCCGCACACGCGACGG
>JBEBHW010000313.1:0-4968 GCA_040081145.1 Burkholderiaceae bacterium | reverse complement strand
GGGGCCGGGCGCGCGCAGCCACTGCGCCAATGCGTCGAAGTCCGGCAACACGCGCAGTGACTCCAAGGCCACGCCGCCCGCCACGCCGCGGCCGAGCGCCAACGTGATGGGCTTGGCCGGGCGCGGGCGGCTCGTGAAGTCAACGCCTGCGAGCACGGGAAAGTCGCGAGGGGCGTTGTGTGTCGTTGGCGTTAGAGTCACGCTAGCTTTCGAGACGATTCCCTTCAACGATAACTTCTGATGCGCCCCATGCCCGAGCCCGCGGACAAGCCTGCCATTGCCCACCCCGCGCCCGAGCCGCGCGAGCACCTCGTCAGCACCGACCACAGCCTGGTCGTGAACGGCCGCACGCTGGACTACACGGCAACTTGCGGCACGCTGCTGCTGCGCCTGTACAACGATGCGCAAGACTCGGGCTCGGAAGGCTCGAACAGCACCGACACGTCACGCAAAGCGCCGGACAAGCCGCGCGCGGCCTTCTTCTTCATCGCCTACACGCTCAAAGGCGAGGCTACGCAGCAGTCCCGAGAGGCGCGCGCGCTGACGTTCGCATTCAACGGCGGCCCGGGGTCGAGCAGCGTCTGGCTGCACTTGGGCTTGCTCGGGCCGCAAGTCGTTGCGACCGACGACACCGGCGTCGCGCCGCCGCCGCCCTATGCCCTGCGCGACAACGAACACACCTTGCTGACGCACAGCGACCTGGTCTTCATCGACCCGGTGGGCACCGGCCACTCGCGCATGCTCGACGATCAGAAGATCTCGGAGTTTCACGAGTACCAGCGCGATTTGGACTCGGTGAGCGAGTTCATCCGCGTGTACCTGACGCGCTTCGAGCGCTGGGGCAGTCCGAAGTACCTGATCGGCGAAAGTTACGGCACGACACGCGCCGCCGGGCTGTCGCACCACCTGCAGGAAAAGCACGACATCTATCTGAACGGCGTAATGCTCGTCTCGCTCGCGCTGGACATGCAAACGCTGAGCTTCGATCACGCGAACGACTTGCCCTATGCGTTGTACCTGCCGAGCTACGCCGCGACGGCGTGGTACCACCGCGCCCTGCCCCCTGACATGCAACGCAAGGCCTTGCGCGAAGTCATCGCGGCGGCGGAGACCTTCGCCAACGCCGAATACAGCCTGGCGCTGATGCAAGGTTCGCGGCTCTCGCCCGCCGAGCGCGAACGCATCGCCTCGCAAGTGGCCCGCTTCACGGGTCTGGGAATCGACTACGTGCTGCGCTGCGATTTGCGCCCGCTCGATTCGCGCTTCTGCAAGGAGCTGCTGCGCCAGCGTGGCCAGACCGTCGGGCGCCTGGATTCGCGCTTTGTCGGCCAGGACCGCGACGACGCCGGCGAGCAGCCCGAAACCGACGCGGCGATGAACAACCTGGCCGGGGCGTATGCAGCGGGAATGAACCGGCTGTTGCGCTCACACCTCAAGTTCGAGAGCGACGCGCCTTACGTCGTGCACGCGCCGCTGTGGCAGAAGTGGAAGTGGAAGGACTTCGAAAACAAGTACGCCAACGTGGGCAGCAGCCTGCGCCGCGCGATGCAGGCGAACCCGCACATGCGCGTCTACGTCGCCAGCGGTTTTTACGACCTCGCCACGCCGCACGCTGCGGCCGACTACACGCTGAGCCACCTGGGACTGCGCGACGCGCAGGCGTCCAACATCAGCGTCAACTACTTCGAGGCCGGCCACATGATGTACATCCACCAGGCGTCGATGGCACGCATGGCGATGCAATTGCGATCGTTCGTCAAAGCGCAGGACGAGTGACGTTGCGGCGCGCCCACCGCCCGGCGGGCGCGGGTCAGACGAAGGTCGCCGGGATCGTGCCCAGAAACCCTTTGAAGCCGGCTTCGCTGTCGGTGTAATTGGCACTGATCGTCGCGAGCGTCGCGTCCCGCTCCTGCGCGATGAAGCGTTCGAGCTCGCGGTAGTGCTCAGGGGTGAAGCGCCCGCCCTCGCTGAGCATCGCGATTTCGGCGATCACCGCCCAGTCGATTTCCTGCGGCGTGACCCACACGCGTGCGCCTTCGGGCAGGTTGCGCACCAGTTCATCGATCGCACCCTCGTGGTCGCCCAGGGCAACCGACACCGAATCGGGCCAGCGCCGCAAGTGCGCCTCGTCGTCCCGCAGCGGCGCCCAGATCGCGACCAGGTAGTGCGGCGGATGCGTCTCGATCATGCCGCCCTGCTCTGCCGGCGTGACGTGCGCAATCGGCCCGATGGCGCGCCGCACTGCTCCGATCCAGACCCCCGGCGCGGGGCGAGGCGCGATGCGGGAATCGATGGCGGGGTGGTGTCTGTCCATGGCGGTGCGCTTTGCGGAATTGTGCCGCCCGGCAGCGCACCGCGCTTCCCGCATCCCTGGGGGGGGATTCGCCCCGGGCGCGCCGCGTCGTGACCCTTCAGTAGCGGTTGCCGGTCAAAAGAATGGCGACGCGCATCATCGCGTAGGCGGTCCAGTTCAAGAGGCGTGCGAGCCATGGACGGTGCATGTGCGCCTGCGGGTCGACGCGGTGCCCCTCCTCGATGGCCTTGAGCAGGTGGACACGCAACTCGGCGGCGAAAGCGTCGTCGCGGATAAAGACATTGGCTTCGCGCGCCAGCAACAGGCTCAACGGGTCGAGATTCGACGAACCCACCGTCGCCAGCGACCCGCCATGGGCGTCCATCACCGCCACCTTGGCGTGCAAGAAACTTGGCGCGTATTCGTAAATCGCAATTCCGGCGTCGAGCAATACGCCGTAGACGGCGCGGCTCGCGTGGTGCTGCATGAAATACTCGTAGCGTCCCTGCAGCAGCAAGGTGACACGCACGCCGCGGTGCGCCGCGCGCAGCAGCGCGCGCTGGAGTTGCACGCCGGGGACAAAGTAGGCGCTCGCGATCAGGATCTCGCTTTGCGCCAGGGCGATGGCCACCCGATACGTGCCTTCGATGCGGCGCCGAAAGCGCACGTTGTCGCGCAGCACGAGCGCGGCCAGCGGGCTGTGCGCAAATTCTTCCGACTCGGTCTCGGGCATATCGGACAGGCCCGACATCGCGGTGCTGTCGCTGCGGCTCTCGGCCATGTCCACGCCCGCCGCGGCGGCCTCGCGCGCAGCGTGAATCGCGCCTTCGAGGTCGGCCTTGCGGGTTTCGCGCAGCACCTGCAGCCGCCACCACAGTCGCGTCATCGTGTCCTGCACGTCGGCAACGAGCGGGCCTTTGATTCGCACGGCGAAGTCGAGCCGAGGCAAGGTCAACTCGCCATAGTTCGGATCGAAATAGTCATCCAGAAGATTGATGCCACCGCAAAACGCGACGGTCCCGTCGACGACGCACAGTTTGCGGTGCAGGCGCCGCCAACGCCGCGGCATGAGCAAGCGCCAGCCGCGCGCCGGGTTGAAGATGCGCCAGCGCACGCCGGCAGCGGCCCAACGCTCTTGCCACAGCACGGGGATGGCGTCGGTCCCGACACCGTCGACGATGATGCAGACCTTCACGCCGCGCATTGCCGCGCGTTCGAGCGCCTCACACACCGCAATCACGGAGCGCGCAAAGTCGAAGATGTAGGTTTCGAGCAGCACCTCGTGTTGCGCAGCGTCCACCGCCTGCACGAGCGCCGGAAAGAATTCTTCTCCGCCCTTGAGCAGCGTCAGTTCATGGTGCGGGCGCAAGGCTTGCCCGCGCATTCCCGGGCGTGGTGCGTTGGGCGCCACTGTGTCGTCCCTCAAGCCAACTCGAGCTCCGCCACCAGCGGCAGGTGATCCGACATGCGCGCCCACGCGGTGCCGCGCGGCACCGAGGTCGAGACACAGCGCAGGCCACGCGTATAGATGCGATCGAGCGAGAACACCGGCACCCGTGACGGGAAGGTGTTCACGCGCGAGGGCCTTGCCCCCTCGACAACGGCTCGCGTCAAGCCGCTGTGGCGCATCGGCGCGTCGAGTTTCTCGCCCCAGTCGTTGAAGTCGCCGGCGACGATCAGCGGCACATCGGGCGGCACTTCGGCATCGACGAAGCGCGCCAGGCGTTCCACCTGGCGCACCCGGCCGGAGTGCATCAGGCCCAGGTGCGCGACGACAGCGTGCAATGTCGTTTCGCGCCACTGCACCGGCACGTGCAGCAGACCGCGCTGTTCGAAGCGGTGGTCCGACACGTCATGGTGCCCGGCGTCCCCCAGCGGCCAGCGCGACAGCAGCGCGTTGCCGTGCTCGCCGAAGCGCGTCACGGCGTTCGTCCGGTACGCGACCGCGTACCCTTCCGGCGCCAGGTAATCGGCCTGCGGCTGGCGCGGCCAGCCGATGTGGGTGTCGGGAAAGCGCCTCGCATCGGCGCGATGCGAGTGCCGCACTTCCTGCAGGAACACCATGTCAGCGTCGAGCGCCTCGATGCCCAGCACGAGGTTGTGGATCTCCAGGCGCTTGCGTGGGCCCAGGCCTCGCACGCCCTTGTGGATGTTGTAGGTCGCGACGCGCAATACGTGTCCGCCCTGCAGCGTGGACGGCGCAGATGTCATTCGAGGAAGCGCGGCAAATGCAAGATGGCCTCGGCGTTGGACGCCGAGAAGCAGCGCTCTGCCGCCTCGCGCCACGGCAGCCATTCGTAGCGCAGGTGTTCGCGCGGCGAGAGGTTGACTGCCACATTGCGCGGCACGCGCAGGCCGAACACATGCTCCGTGTTGTGCTTGACGCCCGGCGCGTAGCGATGGCGCCAGACCGGGTAGATCTCGTAGACGTTGCTCAAGCGCCAATCGCGCAGCGCGGTCGTCGGAACCAGGGATGAGCCGATCACGATGCCTGTCTCTTCGGCGACTTCGCGCACCGCCGTGTGCATGAGCGACTCCGCGTCGCTGTCTTTGGAGCCGGTTACGCTTTGCCAGTAGCCGGGGCTGTCGGCGCGCTCGATGAGCAGCACGTCGAGCGCGATGCTGTGGATCACGACCAGCACCGACACCGGAATCTTCGGCGGGCGGCGCTGCGC
>JBEBHW010000312.1:0-4978 GCA_040081145.1 Burkholderiaceae bacterium | reverse complement strand
TTGCCGCCGCCCTGCATCTGGCGCATGAAATAAATCCAGACGCCGATGAGCAAAAGGATCGGGCCCCACGACGCGAGCAAACTGAGCAGGAACGACGGCTCCTCACGCGGCTTGACGTCGAACTTCACGCCGTTGTTGATGAGGTCACCCACCAAGCCCCGGTCGAGGTAAGTGGCCGTCGTGCGCAATTCCTTGTCGTCACTCGTGCGCGCGCGAATCTCCGTGCTGCCGCCGGCGCCTTCCTGCAACTGGACCGAGCGGATGCGCTTGCTGCGAACCTCTTCCAGAAAGTCGGAATAGCCGATTTGGCTGCCCTGAGCGATGCCCCGGTCGAACTGCTTGAACACAGTGAAAAGCACCAGGGCGATCACCATCCACACGGCAACTTTCGAGAACCATTGGTTGTTCAACTCGGCTCCTTACACGGGTAAATGCAATTCTCGGCCCCGTTCTCGCAGGCACTTGCGGACGAATATGCGGGCAATTTTAGTAGAGACAAGGGCGACCCTCTCTCTTGGAGATGCCAATTCGCGATGTGCGCACCCGTTGTTTTCGGCCTTACGTCCGCAATTTGGCGGCATTGGGAAGCGACTTCAGACCCACTCCCACGAGGTAAGTTTCCGCCGACTTGTCTCGCGACGCCTTGGGTTTGACGGCCTTGAAGGTCTTGAAATTGTTCTTGAAACTCTGCGCGAGCTGACTGTAGCCGCTTCCGTGAAAAGCCTTGCAGAGCAATGCCCCTTGCGGGCTCAGGTGCTCCTGCGCAAAGGCGATGGCCAATTCCACGAGATCGGTCATGCGTGCGCCGTCGGCCTCGGCCACGCCTGACAGGTTGGGCGCCATGTCGGACAACAGCACGTCAATCCGCCGCCCCGCCAAGAGGGTCCGCAGCTCGTCGCAGACACTCGTCTCGCGAAAGTCTCCCGCGTGAAAGTGCACGCCTTCAACCGCCTCCATGGGCAGCATGTCCAGTGCAATGATGCGGCCGGTCGCGGCGCTGGCAGGATCGGCAGAGGCACGGCCACGCGCTGCGGTAAATTTGCGGCTCACGTACTGCGACCACGCCCCCGGTGCCGACCCCAGGTCAACGACGAGCTGCCCAGCCTTGATCAAGCGCAAGCTCTCGTCGATTTCCTTGAGCTTGTACGCCGCACGCGACCGATACCCCTCTTTCTGCGCCAGTTTGACGTAGGGGTCGTTGATGTGATCGTGCAGCCACGCCCGGTTCACTTTCTTGCTTCGGTTGTGCGTCGTCATGTCCGGTCGATAATAGGCAGATGCCAGCCATCCAACTCACTCCCGCTGAACGCAAAGCGCACCGCGCCCATGCCCACCATGTCGACCCGGTTGTCGCGATCGGGTCGGATGGATTGACGCCGGCCGTGCGCCGCGAAATCGATCTCGCGCTGAACGCCCACGGCCTGGTCAAAGTGCGCGTGTTCTCCGATGATCGCGATGCACGAAGCAGCTTTTTTGCGCAACTTGCCGACGATCTGAGCGCCGCGCCGATTCAACACATCGGCAAGCTGCTGATCTTCTGGCGCCCGATGCCGCCAAAGGAAACCGCCCGCGCCGAAGGCCGCAAACCCGGGATCAAGTCGGTGAAGATCGTGCGCTTCTCGAAGAGCGGCAATCACCGGCCGCAGATCAAGACGGTCACCTTGATGGGCAACCAGCGCATCGCTGCGGGTGGTGAAGTCAAGCGGGTCCGCACGCGCGCCACAAGCGTCAAGAAGCTCGCTCAGACATAACGCACGGCGACGATTTCATAGTGCCGCGCTCCGCCGGGAGCCTGGAATTCGACGACGTCGCCGCTTTCCTTGCCGATCAGCGCGCGCGCAATCGGTGAACTGATCGAGATCAGGCGCAATTTCAGGTCGGCCTCGTCATCACCGACAATTTGATAGGTGACCTTGGCGCCGCTGTCTTCGTCTTCCAGGTCCACCGTCGAGCCGAACACGACGCGCCCTGCGGCGTCCAGCGTGGCGGGGTCGATGATTTGCGCGGCCGCGAGCTTGGCCTCGATTTCGCGGATCCGGCCCTCGACGAAGCCTTGTTTGTCCTTGGCGGCGTCGTACTCGGCGTTCTCCGACAAATCGCCTTGCGCCCGGGCTTCCGAAATCGCACGAACCACGGCGTGACGCTCCACGTTCTTCAGGTGTGCCAGCTCGTCCTTGAGCTTCTCAGCGCCGCGCTTGGTCAAAGGAATCGTCGTCATGTCCAGCAAACTCCAGCGCCAAAAATGAGTCCGCCGCCGGATCGATCCGGCGGCGGACAACTGAGCGCAGTTTAAGTCAGTTCGGTGTGCAATTCCTGCAGCGAGTCGACGGTCAGGTCAACTTGATGCTTCATGCCTTCGACCGCCGCCTCGCACCCGGCCATGCTGGTGTAGTAAGTGATGCGGTGCGCGAGCGCCGCCTGGCGGATATGCCTCGAGTCGGCAATCGCAGTGCGCGTTTCGTCGACGGTCGTGAACACGAGCTGGATCTCGCCGGCCTTGACCATGTCGACGATGTGCGGGCGCCCATCCTTCACCTTGTTCACCGCGCGCACTGGAACCCCGGCCTGCGCAATCGCCGCCGCCGTGCCCTTGGTCGCGACGAGCAGGAAACCCATGCGGTGCAGCTCGGCTGCAACCTTCACGGCGCGCACCTTGTCGCCGTTCTTGACGGTGATGCACACCGTTCCCTTCAGCGGCAGGCGTGACCCCGCGCCGAGCTGGCTCTTGAGCATCGCCTCGCCAAAGCTGCGCCCGGTGCCCATCACTTCACCGGTTGAGCGCATTTCCGGCCCGAGGATGGGGTCCACCCCGGGGAACTTGTTAAACGGAAACACCGCCTCCTTCACCGAAAAGTACGGCGGAATGACTTCGCGCGGTGGCATGCCGTCGCGCTGGCGCTGAGTTCCCAGGCGCTGGCCGACCATGCAGCGCGCGGCAATCTTCGCCAGCGGCTGGCCGGTCGCCTTGGAGACAAACGGGACGGTGCGCGAGGCGCGCGGATTCACCTCCAGCACGTAGACCACCGCATCGGCGCCCTGCCCCTGCACCGCGAACTGCACGTTCATGAGCCCGATCACCTTGAGGGCTCGCGCCATCGCAATCGTCTGGCGTCGCATCTCGTCCTGGAGCGCCTTGGACAACGAATACGGCGGCAACGAACACGCCGAGTCGCCCGAGTGAATCCCCGCCTGCTCGACGTGCTCCATGATGCCGCCGATGATTACGTCGACGCCATCGCTGATGCAATCCACATCGACTTCGATCGCCTCGTCGAGAAAGCGGTCCAGCAAGACAGGAGATTTCTCCGAGACGCGCACGGCCTCTCGCATATAGCGCTCGAGGTCCTTGTCGCCGTGCACGATTTCCATGGCGCGGCCACCGAGCACGTAGCTGGGGCGAACCACCAGCGGGTAGCCGATTTGCTGCGCCAGGATCAGCGCCTGCTCTTCGGTGCGTGCCGTGCGGTTGGGCGGCTGTTTCAAGCCGAGGCGCTGCAGCAGCTGCTGGAAGCGCTCGCGGTCTTCGGCGATGTCGATGCTGTCGGGCGAGGTGCCGATGATGGGTACGCCCGCGCGCTCCAGTTCCAGCGCGAGCTTGAGCGGCGTCTGACCGCCGTACTGGACGATCACGCCCTCGGGCTTTTCCTTGTCGACGATTTCAAGCACGTCTTCGAGCGTCAGGGGCTCGAAGTAAAGCCGGTCCGACGTGTCGTAGTCGGTCGAGACGGTTTCGGGGTTGCAATTGACCATGATGGTCTCATAGCCGTCTTCGCGCATCGCCAGCGCGGCGTGCACGCAGCAATAGTCAAACTCGATGCCCTGCCCGATGCGGTTCGGTCCGCCGCCCAGGACCATGATCTTCTTGCGCGTCGTTGGCTGCGCTTCGCACTCTTCGTCGTAGGTCGAGTACATGTAGGCCGTCTGCGTCGCGAATTCGGCGGCGCACGTGTCCACACGCTTGTACACCGGCCGCACGCCCAGTGCGCGGCGACGCTGGCGCACGTCGTGCTCCAGGCTTGCCAGAAGCTTGGCCAGGCGCCTGTCGGAAAAGCCCTTCTGCTTGAGAAACCACCACTCGAGTTTGGACAGGCTGTCGCTGCTCCGACCGACGAGCTTCGCTTCGATCTGAATCAGTTGTTCGATCTGTGCGAGAAACCACGGGTCGATCGCCGTTTCCTCGAAGACCTCCTGCAGGCTCATGCCGATGCGAAACGCGTCGCCGACGTACAAAATTCTCTCGGGGCCGGCTTCGCCGATCTCCTGGACGATTTCTTCGCGGTCGTGGCTTCGCTCGGTGAGCCCGTCGATGCCCGTTTCCAGGCCGCGCAGCGCTTTCTGAAAACTCTCCTGGAACGTACGGCCGATTGCCATGACTTCGCCCACCGACTTCATCTGCGTTGTCAGGCGCGAGTCGGCGGCAGGAAATTTTTCGAAGGCGAAGCGCGGGATCTTCGTCACCACGTAGTCGATGCTCGGCTCGAAACTCGCCGGCGTCGCCCCGCCAGTGATGTCGTTCTTCAATTCGTCAAGCGTGTAGCCCACCGCCAGTTTGGCGGCGACTTTGGCGATGGGAAAGCCCGTCGCCTTGGACGCCAGCGCCGAGGAGCGCGAGACACGCGGGTTCATCTCGATCACGACCATGCGTCCATCGCCCGGGTTGATCGAGAACTGCACGTTCGAGCCGCCCGTGTCCACGCCGATTTCGCGCAGGATCGCGATCGACGCGTTGCGCATCAACTGGTATTCCTTGTCGGTGAGCGTCTGCGCAGGCGCCACCGTGATCGAGTCGCCGGTGTGAATTCCCATCGGGTCCAGGTTCTCGATCGAACACACGATGATGCAATTGTCGGCGCTGTCGCGAACGACTTCCATCTCGAACTCTTTCCAGCCGATGAGCGACTCTTCGATGAGCAGCTCGTGGGTGGGCGATAGGTCCAGGCCGCGCTTGCAGATTTCTTCGAACTCTTCGGGGTTGTAG
>JBEBHW010000311.1:0-4983 GCA_040081145.1 Burkholderiaceae bacterium | reverse complement strand
ACGCAACCCATTGCGCTGCCCGACTTGGCTCCCCTCGTGGCCGTGGCGAGCAGCGTGCTCTGGACGGAAGAGTTGCGCAAAGCGTGGGCGCGGCGCGGCCGCGCGCGAGCTTGACTGGCTTGCGCGATGCGCCGCGCAAGCCTGCGCCTGGGCCTGGGCCTGGGGGGAATGGCATCGAGCCGCAGTCGGCATCCCGCCACGATCGCGATTGGACACGCCGCCACTGCACCGCCGCCGCGCCGCCGAACGCATCCCGAGGTTCGTTCACGCCACCGTGCCGAAGAGTCGCCCCACGCCGAAGGTCAGCGCCATCGCGAACGCACCCCAGAATCCGACGCGCGCGGCGGCCCTGATCACAGGCGCTCCGCCGACGCGCGCCGAAAGCGCGCCCAGGCCGGTGAGGAACAACAGCGCTGTCGCAGCGACCGCGATTTCCAGCTTGGCCGTTGGCGCCAGCAGCGCGCAGAGCAGCGGCAATGCGGCGCCGGCGGTGAACGTGAGAGCGGAGGCAAAGGCCGCCTGCACCGGGCGCGCGGCGAGGGTTTGCGAGATGCCGAGCTCGTCGCGCGAATGCGCCGCGAGCGCGTCGTGCTGCATCAACTGTGTCGCCACTTCGGCAGCCAATGCCGGCGTGAGGCCGCGTGCCTCGTAGATCGCACCGAGCTCGCGGCGCTCGAATTCGGGCTGAAGGCGCAACTCCTCGCGCTCGCGCGCGATGTCGGCGGCTTCGGTGTCGGACTGCGAGCTGACCGACACGTACTCGCCAGCGGCCATCGACATGGCTCCGGCCACCAGGCCGGCGAAGCCCGCCACCAGCACTTCGGTGCGCCCCACGCCGGCGCCGGCAACGCCCACGAGCAAGCTCGCCGTGGAAACTATGCCGTCGTTCGCGCCGAGCACGGCGGCGCGCAGCCAGCCGATGCGCTCGGTGCGGTGGCGTTCAGGGTGGGTGGTGCGCGGCATGCCTGGGTCTGCATTGTGTGGGCCCCTCAAGCGTACACCCGTGGTGCGCTCTTCGCGGCGCGGGCCCTTGCGCTGCTTTGCACCAGATCAAGCGCTGCTGGGCGCTTCGCAGGTGCGTTGCCATGCGCAGGAGGAAGCGCGAATTCAGCGCGTCAACGCGCATCGAGCCGAATGAAGGCGCGCGTCACGTAGGCGCTGACGGCGTCGATTTCGGCGGGTTTCAGCACATCGCGCCAGGCCGGCATCGATGTGCCGCTCAGCCCGTCGCGAATCGTTCGACGCAAACGCTGCGCGGGCAAATCTTGCAGGGAAAACTGCGTCAGGTCGCGCGCCTTGGGCTCGAGAAATTGGCCGATCCAGTTCTTGCCCGTGCCGTTCGCGCCGTGACAAAACGCGCAGTTGTGCTGGAACAGGCGTTGCCCGAGCCGCTCGCGCGCGCTCAGGCGCGGCAGGCGTGGCGCGCGGGGCTGCGCCGCGGCGTCCCCGGGCGATTCAAACGCCTGCGCGTCTGCGCCCGAGTCCGCACGCGGGTACGAGAGGGGGCGCCAACTCCAGGCCGGCCCGTCGTTCGCGACTCGGCCGCGATCGTGGCAGGTAACGCACGCGTTCAGATAGAGCGTTCGACCGCGTTGCTCGTCGGCGCTGAACGAGTGCTCGGGTGCGTCGATCGCGAGCGCACCGCTCGCAAACGGAAAGGCCGTGGCGTAGCGTTCGTGCGCGGGCCAACCGTTCGCGGCCGTGTGGTACGCAGTATTGCGGGCGCGGCGGCGAACGAATTCGTCGACCACGAAAGCCGCAACCGCATCGATTTCTGCGTCGTTCAACACCGCGCGAAACGGCGGCATCGCGGTGCCCGGGCGACCGCGCGCCACGGCGTCGGCAACCGCCTGCCGGGGCAGTGCGCCGCCGCTCGTGAAGTCGCGCGGCGCCGGGCGCAGGACGCTGGCCGCGAGCGTTTTCGCGTCTCCGGAATAGCCGTGGCAAAAATAGCATCGCAGGTTGTAGACCTGGCGGCCAAGGTCCAGCGTTGCCGCGTCCTCGGAAGGAGCCGCGGCTTCGCTCGCGGGGCTGGGCAGCGCAACAGCGCCTGCGCAAACGGCCAGGCCGATGCGCAGCGTCGCGAGGCGAAGTTGTGCGGCGAGTCGTCGAATCATCGTGCGGCGCCGGTCGCCGCGCTGCCTGAGCCATCGGATCGCACAGCAACGAACGCCTGGAACACGTACTCGGCGACGTCGGCGATCTGCTGCGCGCTCGCGACTTGTTTCCAGGCCGGCATTTCGGTGCCGACGCGGCCTTCCGACACCGCTTGAAAGAGCGCAACGCGGTTCAAGCGCGCTTGCGTCGCCGGGTCCAGGAAGTTGCGGGGTTTGGGTCGAATGAAGTACGCGCGCGGCCCTGCGCCGTCGCCGCCGGCGCCGTGGCAGGTGGCGCAGTTGGCCATGTAGAAAGCGCTGCCGCGCGCGAGGCTGCCCTTGAGTTTGTTCGGGAAAGCCGCCGTCATGTCCAGGCGCGCCGCAGGCGCTGTGGCGTCGGCCGCGCGCCCGCCGTGCGCCTGAGTGCCCGAAATCGCTGCGCGCGGCTCCAGTGCACCCGGGTCGCGCTGCACGAATCGCGTCACCACGTGATCGGCGAGAGCCCCGATGTCGGCGTCGCTGAGCTGCGTCTTCCAGCCCACCATCGCCGTGCCGGGCCGCCCGTGCGTGATCGCCAGCACGATGCGCTCGCGCGTCAACTCGCGCCTGGAAGCTTCCGAGCTGAAATCGCGCGGCACGGTGGACAACGCGCCGGCCGCGCGGCTCTTGCCGTCGCCCCGGTCGCCGTGGCACACGGAGCAGTAGTTGTGATAGAGCAGCGCGCCTTGCGCACCTTGTTCCGCGGGTGCCTGGGCTTGCGCCAGGGGCGGCAGCAGCAGCGCGAGCGCGAGCGCGAGCCACAGCGCATGGCGCAGGCTTGCCGCGGCGGAATCGAAAACTGTCATCGCAAAAGCGGGCATCATCGGTGGCTGAGTGTGCACGACGCTGCAGCAAGTTCTTTGCCACTGGCACAAGGCTTGCAGCCCAAGGCGTTGCTGCGCACCGCTGCGTGCCGCTTCGCGATGGAGGTCGGGCCTTGAAATTCGCAAGAGTGGGAAGACGGATTCCCGGACCCGGCAGTGCGGTCCGCGCCGTGCCCGTCGTGCTGGCGATGTTGCTGGCGGCGTGCGCACAAGCTCCCGTGCCGCGCCGCGAGGCGCCGCCGCGACCCATTGTTTTCCCGGCGCCGCCCGAGGAGCCGCGCTTTGTCTATGAGCGCACCATCCGCGCAAGCAGCGACGTCGTTCCCGACGCGCCGCAGGCCGAACTGCGCCGCTTCGTGACCGGCGAGCAGGCGGGCGGCGAAACGCTTTCCAAGCCCTACGCCGTCGCCGTGTTTCAGGGCCGCATCTATGTGTCCGACACGGTCTCGCGTCATGTCCTCGTCTTCGATGTTCCGCAGGGTCGCTACGCCAGGATAGGCGACGAAGACGGCCCGGGACAATTGATCAAACCCATCGGCCTGGACGTGGACGCCGCAGGCAACCTGTTCGTCGCCGACATCGGCGCCAAGGCGATCATGGTCTATTCGCCGCAGGGGCAATTTCTGCGGCGCATCGGCGGCGACAAGTGGTTCACGCGACTCGCCAGCGCCACCGTCGATCCGGCCGGTGCGCGCGTCTACGCCGTGGACCTGGGTGGCGTCAGTTCCGAGCAGCACCTGGTGCGCGTCTTCGATGCGCGCAGCGGCGCGCACCTGATGGACATCGGCAGGCGCGGCAGCGGGCCGGGCGAATTCAACTTGCCGCGCGACTTGGCGATCGGCAAGGACGGGCGCCTCTACGTCGTCGACGGCGGGAATTTTCGGATCGTCGTTTTCGACCGCGACGGCAAGTTCTTGCACAGCTTCGGCAGTATCGGCAAGCAGTATGGGCAGTTCGCGCGCCCCAAGGAAATCGCGATCGACCGCGACGGCAACGTCTACGTCGTCGACACGGCGTTCGGCAACTTCCAGATCTTCAACGCCGAAGGCGATTTGCTGATGTTCGTCGGCGACCGCTCGGAGCGCGACGCGCCCGCCAAGTACATGCTGCCCTCAGGAATTGCAGTGGACGAAGACGGCCGCGTCTACATCGTCGATCAGTGGTTTCGCAAGATCGACGTGTACCGGCCCGCCGCGTTGCCGCCGGGCAGTGGCCACCTCGGGCGTCGGCCGAGCCGCGCACCTTGAGCGTTGCGGGCGCAGGGCCGCAGCGCTTGAGAAAGATCAACAGTCCGGCGTGACGCTTCCCGATCCCGGGAAAACGCCTTCCCGAAAGCAGGAGTGGTTTCGACTCTGGCAGCGTGCGCGCCAACGGGCGCGCCTCTGATGCGGGTTTCTGGCAGTGGCACGGAAGCTGCTATGGCCTTAAGGTAGTTAAGAGCGTCGGAGTGGGCCGGCGCCCGGTTCGGTCGGATTTCGAAAGGATCATCGACATGAAGATTCAAACATCGAGGAGTCTGAGTCCTTGGGGTGCCGTCTGTGCAGGCGTGTTCGCATGTGCGCTGCTGCTGCTCAGCGCCGACGGCTCGGCCGGCATCGCCGACACGAAACACAACCTCGGCTCCGGCCCCGGGCCGGCCGGGCGCAACAGCGTGTCCGACACCGCTGAAGTCTGCGTGTTTTGCCATACCCCGCACGGCGCCGACACGGCCGCGCCTGCGCCGCTGTGGAACAAGCGCCTCGGTGCACCCGGTGTGCCGGCGGGTGGCGGCAGTTACGTCACCTACGACACGCTGCAGACGCCGTCGCTGGACGGCACGGTGGCGCCGGTCGGCTCGATCTCGATGGCGTGCCTGTCGTGCCACGACGGCACGCAGGCGATGGACAACGTCATCAACGCGCCGGGCTCGGGCGGTGTGCTCGCCGACGGGGGCGGCGTCGATGGCCGCGCCTACACGTGGACCGGTTCGACGGTCAGCGCCGCCGGCCGCTTGAGCAGCGGCGCGTCGCTGCTCGGCACCGACC
>JBEBHW010000310.1:0-4993 GCA_040081145.1 Burkholderiaceae bacterium | reverse complement strand
CGGCGATCTGGACGCATTGACCGAACTGCACCTGGGGAGCGCGATTGCGCTCGTGCAAGCCGTGCTGCCCGCGATGCGCGCCCAGCGCTTCGGCCGCATCGTGCTGCTCTCGTCGCGCGGCGCGCTGGGGCTGGCGACGCGCAGTGTCTATTCGGCGACGAAAGCCGGAATGATCGGCATGGCGCGCACCTGGGCGTTGGAGCTGGCGCCCGATGGAATTACCGTCAACGTCGTCGCGCCCGGGCCGATCCGCGGCACCGAGATGTTCCATCAAGTCGTTCCCGCGGAGAGCGAGCGCGAGCGCAAACTCGCCGAGGCGATCCCCGTGAAGCGCCTGGGCACGCCCGAAGATGTGGCGCGCGCGGTGGATTTTTTCGTCGATCCCCGCAACAGCTTCGTCACCGGCCAGGTGCTTTATGTGTGCGGCGGGGCGAGTGTGGGCAGTGTGACGATTTAAGTTATGGGCGCCGCAACGCCACCGCAAAGCCGCGCGCCACCGCCGGGCGCGCCATCAAAGTCTCGTACCAGCGCTTCACGTTCGGGAACTCGGCCAGGTCTACCTTGTGCCGCGGGTGGCGCCAGGCCCAGCCGAGGATTGCGAAGTCGGCGATGGACAACGCCTCGCCGGCGAAGAACTGATTTGTCGCCAGGCGCTGGTTCATCACGCCATAGAGCCGCCGCGTCTCGGCCATGTAGCGTTGCAAGCCGTAGGCGCGGTCCGCCTCGTTGTCGAGCGCGATGAAGTGGTGCACCTGGCCCGGAATCGGGCCGAAGCCGCCCATCTGGAACATCAGCCATTCGAGCACCGGCACTTGAGCGGCCAGGCCCGAGGGCCAGAATTTTCCGCTCTTCTGGCCGAGGTAGATCAGGATCGCACCCGATTCGAAGACGCTGATCGGCCTGCCGCCCGGGCCGTCGGTGTCGACGATCGCCGGGATCTTGCGATTCGGGCTGATCGCGACAAACGGCGGGGCGTGCTGTTCGCCCTGCGTGATGTCGATCACCCGCACCTCATAGGGCAGGGCCATTTCTTCGAGCGCGACGCTGATCTTGCGGCCGTTCGGCGTGTCGAATGCAAAAAGTTGGATCGTCACAGATGCTCCTTGGAGGTGCCGCCTGGGTCAGCCGAAGCGTGCCACGGCGACCCCGCTCATGAACAGCAGCGTCGCCAAAGCGATGCCGCGAAACGGCGTGCTGAACCAGTAGCGCCAGCCGAGCCACAGGTAGGCCAGCAGCGTCACCACGCCCAGGCCGCACAGAAAGGGCGAGCCGAGCAGCAAGGGTGCGTGCCAGACGGCGAGGTGGAGGTAGACCAGCCCGAACAGAACGGCGCCCAGACCGTGACTCGCGTTGAAGCCGACCCAGGCGCGCCAGATCGTCGTCTGGCGCGTGATTTGCAGGTGCCCCTTTTGCATTGCGTCTTGCAGGGCGGGATAGCGCGGCAAGAACTTGGTGCCGACGAAGGTGTAGTACAAGTGAATCAACCCGAGCGCCAGGATGATCCCGGCGCCCAGGGCGATGAGCAATGGCGCAAGCATCTTCCGGGCTCCTTGTGCAGGCATGCATTGTCGGCGGGCCGCGGTTGATGCTGCGACTTCCGCGCTTCGTCGCGTGGTTCAACCGAGGCCGAGCCGTAGCGACTACGCTTGACGCCGGCGCTTTGGATCACTTCGAGGAGTTTCTGGATGGGAGTCACAACGAGAACCCGGCGCCCAGCGCAACTCGCGCTGGGCGCGGTCTGGTTGGTCTGTGCGGCAGCACTCGGTGCGCCCGACCTCGCGGGGCGCTGGGAGGGCGTGGCCGAAATCCCTGGCGCGCCGCTGCGCGTGGTGCTCGACGTCGCGCCGCGAGCTGCCGGCGGCTGGGAGGGCTCGGTGGTCTTGCCCGGGCGCAGTGTGAAGGGCGCGCCCTTGCGTGACATCGAAGTGGATGAGCGCGCGCTGCGCTTTTCGCTGGCTGCGGCGTTCAGCTACACGCCAGGGGCCACACCGGCGGCCCACTTGACCTGGCGGCCAGACGGTGCACTGGCCGGCGAGCTGCGCCAAGGTAGGCTCGCAGCGCCGCTACTGCTGCAGCGCACCGGCCCGCCGCAAGTGGACCGACCGATCGCACCGACCTTGGTCACAGCGAGCCTGGAGGGCACCTGGGTCGGGCGCTACGAGATCGGCGGGATGGCGCGCGACGTCACTTTGACACTTGCAAATCGCCCCCAGGGCATGGCCCTTGGCGAGCTGTTGATCGTTGGGCGGCGCACGAGCAAGTTCGTGGTCGACCATGTAGTGCAAGGCGCCGAGTTCATCACTCTCAGGTCGACTGAGGCTGACTATCGCATCGAAGGGCGCTGGGCGAACGCCGACGGATCGATCCGGGGTCAGGTGGTGCAAGGCCCGTTCGAAGCGCACCTGGTCCTGCGCAAGCAATTGGAGAAGCAGCCATGAAGTTGCACATGAGAGCGTGCTGGCCCTTGGCGCTGGCAGCAGTGCTGCTGCTGTCGCTTTCGGTGCACGCACAATCCATGTTTCGCGGCGACGCTGCGCGCAGCGGCGTTGCAGTGAGCCAGGCGCCGCGCGAATTCAAGCGCATCAAGTGGTCCTTCCCGACCGGGCAGCGCATCGTGTCGTCGCCGGTGTGGAGCGACGGCGCCGTGATCTTCGGCAGCGACGACGGCAATGTCTACGCAGTGGACACCGCCACTGGCCGGCAGCGCTGGATGCACCGCACCAACGGGCCGGTGTCGTCGTCACCCGCGGTCGCCGAGGGCAAGGTGTTTGCGCTCAGCTATGACGGGCACTTGCACGCGCTCAACGCCAAGACGGGCGAACTGCTGTGGAAGTTCGCCACCGAGGGTGAGCGCCGCTTCGAGGCGCGTGGCCTGCACGGCATGCAACCGCGTATGCAGACGTTTGCCGACATGTTCGACGTCTACCTCTCCAGCCCCGCGGTTGCGGAAGGCGCGGTGTTCTTCGGCAGCGGCGATGGTCATGTGTACGCTGTGGACGCCGCGACCGGCGCGCTTCGCTGGAAGTTGCGTACCGGCGATGTGGTGCACGCGTCTCCTGCAGTGGCCGACGGCGCAGTCTTCATCGGCAGTTGGGACGGCAAGCTCTACGCGATCGATTCGCGCAGCGGCAGGCAGCTCTGGGTTTTCCAGGGCGGTCTGGACCCGCTCATGTTCAACCAACAGGGTTTCCAGTCGTCGCCGGCAGTCGTCGACGGGGTCGTCTACAGCGGCAGCCGCGACGCCCATATGTACGCAATCGACGCGCGCAGCGGCCGCGAACGTTGGCGTTTTTCCACCGGATCGAGCTGGGTCAACAGTTCGCCGGCGGTGCAGGGTGGGCGCGTCTACTTCGCCACGTCCGACACCGCGCTGTACCACGTGCTTGACGCCGCAGCCGGCAAACCCGTGCTCGAGCGCTCGACGCAGGCGTATGTGTTCGGCTCGCCCACGATCGCCGGCGACACGGTGCTGTTGGGTGTTCTCAATGGCGTTCTGCAGGTGCGCGACAAGGCCAGCGGCGAAGTGCTCTGGGAGTTTCAGACCGAGGCGTCGCGCGCCAATCACGGCTGGGCGCTAACCGGCGAACGGCGCTTCAACAGCGCCATGTTGTTCCCCTCGGGCTGGCACGACGCTTACTCGATCGCCGTCGAGCGCCAGCAAAGCGTGGGTTCGTTCTACTCCACGCCCCTCGTCGTTGAGGGCGTCGTCTACATTGGCAGTGCTGACGGCCGGCTCTACGCGCTCGAGTGACGAGGCCGGTCTGCACGGGCATTCATTGCGCGAACAGGTGTAAGCGCGATCACTTCGGGTCGGTAACTGTGCAGTAAGGGCGTCGCGCTTGGTCGGTGCCATGCCGGCCCAGTTGCCTGCGCCGCTCCAAGTGGTCACGCGCCGCTGACCCCGCCCCCGGAGGCTTGGGTCAGACAATCGAGCCTATAGTAATTTCAGTATTGACAGAAATGTAGCCCAGGCGCAGAGTCGCGTCCATGGAACTCTCGCCGACCCTCTCGAGGTTTGTCTTGCACTGGGGCGAAATGGGCGCGCGCTGGGGTGTGAACCGCACCGTCGCGCAGATCCACGCGCTGCTTTACATCACCGGCCGGCCGATGCACGCCGAGGAGATTGCCGACACGCTGAACGTCGCACGCTCCAACGTCAGCAACAGCATCCGCGAGCTGCAGAGCTGGCGCCTCGTCAAGCTGGTGCACCTCGGCGGCGACCGGCGAGACCACTTTGAAACTTCCAAACAAGTGTGGGAATTGCTGCGAACCATCGTCAGTGAGCGCCAACGCCGTGAGATCGCGCCGACGATCGCCGTGCTGCGCGACGTGCTCGCCGACCCGGCGATCAGCAGGGATCCGGCCGAAGCGAAGCTGCGCATGCAGGAGACGCTGGAACTGCTCGAAACCCTCACGGCGTGGAGCGACCAGATGCTCAAGCTCGACACCGAGACGCTGACCCAGGTGCTCAAACTGGGCGCGAAGATCAAGAAACTGCTCGGCCGGGCGCCAACTGGCGGCGTTGCGCCGGCTGATCTCGGCATGCGCGGTGCTGCCAAGACCTCCGCCGCGCCGCGGCCGTAGACATTTTTTTGCTTCAATGTTTCTCTCCAAACAGAAATTACTGGACAAATAACATGAGCTCGATCTACCCCTTGACGCTCCTCTACGACGCCACTTGCCCGGTCTGCGCGCTCGAGATGGACCACTTGCGCTCGCGCAATGCGGCGGGGCAGCTGGTCTTTGTCGACAGGAGTCATCCAGCCCTTCGGCTTCACGACAAAGAACGTGACATCGTCTGAACTCGGCAGAGACCAACGGCCTTCTCGATCCGTAACTGCAAACGTGTCCTGATTCGAAACGGCAACGCCTGCGATTCCTGCTTCGCCCGCATCCCGTTTGCCATTGCGGTTCTTGTCCTCAAACACGAACCCGGTTGCGCTTTGGGCCACCGAGATCGCACAAACACAGAGAAAACCAACGTGGGCAAGGG
>JBEBHW010000309.1:0-4996 GCA_040081145.1 Burkholderiaceae bacterium | reverse complement strand
GGGGACATTTCTATCTTGGTCAAACAGGGGACATTTCTACTTTGGGTTGACACGCGGCCCGCTGAATCGCGACGATTGAGGGGCGATGCCCCGCCATCTTCGGCGCTTCGATGCACGAATCGGCTAACCTGCGAATTCGCGCAGCGTTGCGCGTGCTGCGATGGCTCGGGAGGCTTGGCCCACGTGCTCGGTTGGTTCGAAAAGCTGGTCAATCCTTACCCGGACTCGCCTGCACCGGCTCCGCCGCGCGGCTTCCTCGCGTTCGTCTGGTCGTGCACCGCCGGACTGCGCCCGTACATCGCGGGCATGACGCTGCTCGCCGCGGCGATCGGCGCGTTCGAGGCCTTGCTCTTCGCCTTGCTCGGGCGTGCCGTCGACTGGTTGGGTGAGGTCGAGCGCGCGCGCCTGTGGGACGAAGGCGGCGCAACGCTGCTGCTGCTTGCGGCGATCCTTCTGGCCAGCCCGATCGCCGTGGCGCTCTATGCCTTGCTCAAGTACCAGACGCTGTCGGGCAACTTCCCGATGCTGCTGCGCTGGAACTTCCATCGCCGCATGCTCGACCAGAGCCTGAGCTTTTACCAGGACGAGTTTGCGGGACGGGTCGCCGCCAAGGTGATGCAGACCGCGCTGGCGACGCGCGACACCGTGCTCATCGTCACTGACGTCCTGGTGTTCGTCTCGATCTACTTCATCACCATGGTCAGCGTTGTCGGCAGTTTCGACTTGGCCCTGTTGTTGCCGTTTCTCGGGTGGTTGCTGCTCTACGTCGGCGCCCTGGCGTACTTCGTGCCGCGCCTGGCCAAGGTTGCGACCCAACAGGCCGACGCGCGCTCCCTGATGACGGGGCGCATCACCGACGCCTACACGAACATCGCGACCGTCAAGCTGTTCTCGCACGCGCGCCGCGAGGCGGGTTACGCGCGCTCGGCGATGCACGAGTTCATGCAGTCGGTGCACGGCCAGATGCGGCTGATCAGCGCTGTCGAGGTCGTGGTCCACACGCTGAACGTCATTCTCATTCTCGCGACGGCGGGAGCCACGTTGTGGCTGTGGAGCCGCGCCGAGGTCGGCGTGGGCGCGGTCGCGGCGAGCGCCGCGATGGCGGTGCGCCTGAACGGGTTTTCGCACTGGATCATGTGGGAGATGGCGAGCCTGTTCGAGCACGTGGGCACGGTGCAGGACGGCATGAACACGCTGTCGCAGCCGCACGCGGTGGTCGACCGAGCCGACGCGCAGCCCATCGCCGTGAGCCGCGGCGAGATCCGCTTCGAGGCCGTGAGCTTCGCCTACGGCGCGGCGCGCGAAGGCAGCCCGCCCGTCATCGAGAACCTGTCGCTGCACATTCGCCCCGGTGAGAAGATCGGCCTGGTCGGGCGCTCCGGCGCAGGCAAGTCGACGATCGTGAACCTGCTGCTGCGCTTTTACGACGTGCAAAGCGGGCGCGTGCTGATCGACGCGCAAGACATCGCGCTGGCCACGCAAGACAGCCTGCGCGCGCAAGTGGGTATGGTCACGCAGGACACGTCGCTCTTGCACCGCTCCGTGCGCGACAACATCCTCTACGGCCGGCCCGACGCGAGCGATGCGCAGATGCTCGTTGCCGCGAGGCGCGCCGAAGCGCACGAGTTCATCCAGGGATTGGTCGATGCGAAGGGCCGCACCGGTTACGACGCGCACGTCGGCGAGCGCGGCGTCAAGCTTTCCGGCGGGCAGCGCCAGCGCATCGCGATCGCGCGCGTCATGCTCAAGGACGCGCCGATCCTGCTGCTCGACGAGGCGACAAGCGCGCTCGACTCTGAAGTCGAAGCGGCGATCCAGGCGAGCCTGTACCGCCTGATGGAGGGCAAGACGGTGGTTGCGATCGCGCACCGCCTCTCGACGATCGCGGCAATGGACCGCCTGATCGTGCTCGACAAAGGCCGCATCGTCGAAGAAGGCGACCACCGCAGCCTGCTTGCACACGGCGGGCTCTATGCGCGGCTGTGGGAGCATCAGAGCGGCGGGTTTCTCGCCGATGCGCCGGACGACGACACGGCGCCTGGGCCCACCATCGAACCGCCGGGTCGCGCCGCCGCGCTGTGACGCCCGACCCGCGCTCGCGCGGCGCGGCGTTGCGGCTGGGGCAGTCGCGACCCAGGCCCTACCGCGCAGCGCCCGGTCTGATTCAAATTTGCTGTCTGGCGCCGGATTTCCGTCGTTCGTCGCGTCGCGCTGGCCCGGTTTGGGCAGCTCGGGCATGCTCGGGGCAGCGTCGGCGTCGACGCAGCTGAACACCATGAGTCCAACCCTCGCACTCGTCACGGCCATCGCGGCGATGGTCGCTCTGACGCTGGTCGTCGGCGTTCGCCTGTGCGTCGAACGCTGGCGCGAAATGCACCAGCGCCGCATTCCCCCTCAGGCCGTCGCGACGTCGCGCCAGGCCGCGGAGCAGCTGCACGCGGTTCAGGCCGCGGACAATTTTCGCAACCTGTTCGAAATGCCGGTGCTGTTCTACACGCTGTGCACGCTCGCGCTGGCGCTGCGCGCCGAATCGGCGTGGCTCGCCGCGGGATGCTGGCTCTACGTGCTGCTGCGCTGCGTGCACAGCGCCATCCACTGCACGAGCAACCAGGTGATCTACCGCTTCAGCGTATTCGCCGCCAGCGTGCTCGTGCTGGCGCTTTTGTGGGTGGGAATGGTCGTCGAGCTGGCATTCGTGTCGAAGGCTTGACAGGTCCATTCGACCGGACGATGCGAGATTGGGCCTCGGTGCTGCGGTGAATGGCGCCATCGCATTTCCCGCAAACAACCCGTGGAACACCGACCTCTCCGCTGCGCCCGTCGATCCGAATTCGGCCGCGCTGATCGCGAGCATCGGCTTGGCGACCGGCTTGCACGCCGACTTCGGCGCCGTGCTGTGCTCACGGCGATGAAGCGCTTTGGCATGATCCTGGCCGACAACGGCAGCAACTGGTTCGTCAGCGGTGCTCCCGATTCGCGCTGGAACAATTCAGCGCTGGTCAGTGAACTCGGCCAGGTGCACGGCAGCGACTTCGAAGTTGTGCTGATGCTGGGGCTCGTGGCGGGCTGAGTTGCGCCCGCCTGCGATGAGCCGGGCCTTTACGGCGCCATCTGCAGTTTGACCCACTCGGCGTCGCCGGCGGCGCGGTTGTTCTTCTGGAACTTGACTTCGACCGTCATGCCGGGTTTGACGTCACCCAACGCACCCACCGCGTTGGACTTCTGCATCTTGCTGCGGTCGAGCCACACGGGAGTCTTGGCACCGAGCTTGACGGTGTGGCTTGTGCCGTCCTTCACGAGCGTCACGCTGCGTTGCGCCTCGTCCACCGACTGCACCGCCGCCAGCAGCGTGTGCTTGCCCGACAGACCGACCGACTGGCCCACCGGGATGAACATTTCGGTCGCCTTTTGCGAGAGGCACGGCGTGGCAATCGTACCGAGCAGCGCGGCAACCAGAGCGCACACGGTCGGTGCGGTTCGAATCAGGGTGGTCATGGGCGTGCCCTCCAAGATCGGCTTGTTCATCACTGCACCACCATCAATTCGGCACGAGCCGACTTGACCGCGACGAGCGCTTCGTCAATCGTGCTGCGTGGCGGTTCGCGGTATTCGGCGGCGCGTGCGATCAGGCGCAACGCCGTTTGCAGCTGGGCCGACGCCGCCTGCGCCGTGAGCCCGCCGTTGCCGCCCTGCGCGAGCACGCGCAGCGCGCCTTCGAGCAGGCGCTTTGCGCTCTCGAGAATCTCGCGTGGCGTTTCGCGGCGCGGCGGCGGGTTCATCAGCGTTTCGTCGAGCAAAGTCTGCGTCTGACGGATGTTCTCGATGGCGTTGAGCACGCGCAGGAATGCGGCAATCGCCTGGACCTGCGTCGTGTCGAGCTGAATGCCGCGTTGGTTCGGGTCGATGCTCTTCAGGAACTGGCCCGAGGGCGAATTGTTGAACGCCGCGCCGTCGTAAAAAGCCACCGCGCCTTCGAGCGTGGCGACTGAATTGTTGTGGAAGAAGGGCGCGGTGTCGGCGGCTTCCACCAGGGGCGGCGTATTGAAGGTCTTGTCGCCGGGGGTTCCCAGGCCGTCATCCGGCGGAACGAGTTCGCCGCTCAGCCGCGCCGGCTGGTCCACCAGCGCCTCGACGCCGGTGTCGAAATTGGCGTTGCCCAGGTTCGCGCCGCCAGGCCTGGCGATTGCGCCGGCATTCGAGTGGCAGATATTGCACTTGCCCAGCGAATTGTCGAGAAAAATCTCCTGGCCGCGCTTGGCCAGCGTGCTCTTCAGCGGCAACGGCAATTGCAAGTCGCTTTGCCTGCCAAGCGAAAGCTGGAATGCTTCCATTGCGTCGAGTTCGGCGTCGGTGGGCAGGCGAAAGTCCACACCCGGCACCCGGTTCAGCGTCTTCGTGAAGTGTTGAATCACCGCGCCGGTGGCAAACGAGCGCAACGAGCCGTCGCCGGGCGCGCCGTCGCCCGACCAGCCGGTGCGCGGGCCCTGCGGGCTGTCGATCGAAACGCGCATGGCCAGCACGTGCGGCACACCGCGCATCACGAACTGGCGCTCCAGGTCGCCGAAGCCGTCCAGGTTCTCGCGGATCAGGCCGAACTCGCGCATCAGGCGCGGGCTCTCGAAGCCGGTTTTCAGCGCAGGAACGAATTCGGCGACGAAAAGCGGATCGTTCGGCGGCAACTTGGCGATGAACGCCGGATCGATGGTGAAGTTGTTGCTCGCCGGGTGGCAGGTGCCGCAAGTGCGGCCGTTGCCGCCGAAGGCTTCCTTGAAAAACAGGTCGCGCCCTTGCGCGATCAGCGCGTCTTGGGGTGACGGCGGCAACGGCGGTTTGGCGCAGCCGGAGACGACCAGCAGCAGCCCAAGCGCCGCGGAGAGAGGGAGTCGATGCGCCATGCGGGCCCTCCAACAGTGCGATTTGCTTCAGCGGCACCCGCCGCTCAGCCAAACAGCCCACGCTGCGAGCGTGGTGCGGCTGCGCGGCGCCGGGAGTGTAG
>JBEBHW010000308.1:0-4997 GCA_040081145.1 Burkholderiaceae bacterium | reverse complement strand
AGCGGCACGCATGAAAGTCACCGGCCGGTGGTGCATCGTGTCGCCGAAGTACGCTTGAAATCCTTTTTGCAGCGTCACGCTCGCGCTGACGCTGCCGGTGAAGTAGGTCCAGTCCTTGTCGGCGCCGAATTGCGCGGCGTAGGCGCGCAGGCGCTCGGGCGTGTCTTGCTCCGGGTCGATCGAGACCGAGATGAAGTGCACTGCGGCGGCGTCGGCACCGAGCTTGCGACGAAACTGCGCGACGGTCTGGCTCAGCAGCGGGCACACGGCGGTGCAAGTCGTGAAAATCAAGTTGAGAACGACAGGCCGGCCGTCGTCGATCTCGCGCTGAAACGGCACGCTCTTGCCATCGGAGCGGACCAGGCTCAGCTCAGGGATGCGGTAGTTGGCGAGCTGGCGCTTGTAGCCCGGGGTCGGGTCGGCATGACGGTGATGCGCGTGCGGGTCGTCGGCGGCGCGCGAGGCGGGCGCGCTGAGGGCCAGCGCAAGAGCGCCGAAGAGGGCCAGCCGGATTGAGCTCGTGGGGTGGCGAATCATGCGTTTTCTCCGAAGTGATTGGATGGGTGACAAGCAGGGATCAGAGCGCCGTGCTCTGCGCTTCAAACGACGGCGCATCCGGGTGGCGCAACCCCGGCGCCGGGCGCTGCGCGAGCCCCATGTCCAGCGCCGCCAGCATGAGTTCCATGGCGCTGTGCAGACCGAGCTTGCGCATCAGGTTGGAGCGGTGCTTCTCGACGGTCTTCTGGCTGACGCTGAGGTACGCCGCCGTGGCGCGATTCGTGCGCCCTTCGGCGATCAACTGCAGGATGCTGCGCTCGCGCGCGGTCAGTTTCGAAATCGGCTCGGCGTCCCTCGCGGCGGTGGGGTTGAGGTAGGCGTCGACAAGCAACGCCGAGACCTCGGGGCTCAGGTACTTTTTCCCCGACGCCACGCTGCGCAGCGCAGTCAGGAGTTCGTCAAAAGTCGAGCCCTTGAGGACAAAGCCGTCGACGCCGGCGCTGAGCGACTCGCGCACGCAGTCGTCGGTCAGCGCGTCGCTGAACACGACGATCCTCACGCCGGGCAGGCGGCGTTTGATTTGCGCCATCGTTTCGCTGCCGGACAGACCGGGCAAGCGCGAGTCGATGAGCATCAGGTCGGGGGTGAATTGCACGGCACGCAGTACGGCCTCCCGGCCGTCGCGCGCCTCGCCGACGACGTCAAATTCGCCATGGGTGGTGGCGAGCAATGCGCGCAAGCCTTGGCGCAGCATGCTGTGATGGTCAACGAGCAGGATGGACGTGGTCATGGGAAGCGCGGCCTCGGTGGCGTCGTCAGGAAACGGGCGTCGATCGTCGCCAAGGCGGTGCGCGGGTCCACACTTGCTCAGCGGCAAGTCGAGTCTCTCCGCTGGGCTTAAACAGGCCTTAAAGAAGTGTGTCGTCCCCTTAAATCAAGGGGGCGCGGCGTGGCCCAGGCTCAGCCTTGCAGGACGCGCGTCGCGACAGCCGCCGCCAAGCCCCTCAGCTCCTCAGCTCCTCAGCTCCTCAAGACGCCACGCTCAGCGGCGTTTGCCGCCGAGAAGGCTTCCCAGCACGCCGCGAATGATTTCGCGGCCGACCGTGGAGCCGATGCTGCGCACTGCGGACCGCGCCGCGGCTTCGGCCAGGCCTTCATGCTTGCCCCCGCGTGGGCCGGTGCTGCCGAACAATACGTCTTTCATGCCGTCAAACAGGCCGCCACCTTCAGACGCCGCAGGGCCCTGGCGTGCGTCGGTGGGCAGGGCTGAACCTGTCGGTGTCGATGCGCCAGGCGCGGCACCCGCACTGGCCGCGACGCGGCTTTTCAATTTTTCGTAAGCCGATTCGCGATCAACGGTTTTTTCATACACACCGGCGACCAACGAACCCCCGACAAGCGCTTTGCGCTGCTCCGGCGTGATGGGGCCGATCTGGCTGCCCGGGGGGATGACGAAGACGCGCTCGGTCACGCTCGGCCGGCCTTTCGCGTCGAGAAAACTCACCAGCGCCTCGCCCACGGCAAGCTCGGTGATCGCGGTTTCGACGTCGAGCTTGGGGTTCGCGCGCATCGTGCTCGCCGCGGCTTTGACGGCCTTCTGGTCGCGCGGCGTGAAGGCGCGCAGCGCGTGCTGCACGCGGTTGCCCAGTTGCGCGAGCACGGCATCGGGAATGTCGAGCGGGTTCTGTGTCACAAAGTAGACAGCCACGCCCTTGCTGCGCACCAGCCGCACAACAAGTTCGATGCGCTCGATCAGGGCCGCAGGTGCGTCCTTGAAGAGCAGGTGGGCTTCGTCGAAAAAGAACACGAGCTTGGGTTTTTCCAAGTCGCCGACTTCGGGCAATTGCTCGAACAACTCCGACAACATCCACAACAGGAAGGTGGCGTAGAGGCGCGGGTTGTTCATCAGCTTGTCGGCCGACAACACATTGACGATGCCCTTGCCGGAATCGGTTTGCATGAAATCGGCGATGTTCAACATCGGCTCGCCGAAGAACACGTCGCCGCCCTGTTCGCCGATCTGCAGCAGCCCGCGTTGGATGGCGCCCACGCTCGCCGCGCTGACGTTGCCGTACTCGGTGGTGAACTGCGACGCGTTGTCGCCCACGTGCTGCAGCATCGCGCGCAGGTCTTTCAGGTCGAGCAGCAGCAGTCCGTTGTCGTCGGCGATCTTGAAGACGAGTTGCAGCACGCCCTGCTGGGTCTCGTTCAGCGCGAGCATTCGCGACAGCAGCAGCGGGCCCATGTCGCTGACCGTCGCGCGCACCGGGTGGCCTTGGGCGCCGAACACGTCCCACAACGTCGCGGGGCAGGCGACAGCCTCGGGCGTGCCCAACCCGCGTTCCTTGAGCACGGCGGCGAGCTTGTCGCTGATGCGCCCGGCCTGGGTGACGCCGGTCAGGTCACCCTTCACGTCGGCCATGAACACGGGCACGCCGATGCGGCTGAAATTCTCCGCCAGCGTCTGCAGCGTGATCGTCTTGCCGGTGCCCGTGGCGCCGGTGATCAGGCCGTGTCGATTCGCGAGTGCCGGGAGCATGAAGCACTCGACGGCACCGCTCTTGGCGATGAGAAACGGGTCAGCCATGGGTTCACTCCTGGGGTGGCACGTAAAATCGCAGTCTATCCAACAACAGGCAGGCCGGCCGCCAGCGCGTCACGCGGGCGATACCGTGCCGCAGGAGCATCGATGGCCGGGCATTCCAAGTGGGCGAACATCCAGCACCGCAAGGGCCGCCAGGACGAAAAGCGCGGCAAGGTCTGGACACGGGTGATCCGCGAGATCGTGGTCGCGGCGCGCCAGGGCGGCGGCGACCCGGCGATGAACCCGCGCCTGCGGCTGGCCATCGACAAGGCGAAGGCCACCAACATGCCGGCGGATCGCGTCAAGTACAACATCGACAAGGCGTCGGGAACGCTCGAAGGCCTGAGCTACGAAGAAATCCGCTACGAGGGCTACGGCATCGGCGGCGCGGCGGTGATCGTCGACTGCATGACGGACAACCGGGTGCGCACGGTGGCCGAAGTGCGCCACGCCTTCAGCAAGTACGGCGGCAACCTGGGGACGGAGGGGTCGGTCGCGTTCCAGTTCAAACACTGCGGGCAGTTCATCTTCGCGCCCGGGACGAGCGAAGACAAAGTCATGGAGGTCGCGCTCGACGCCGGCGCTGACGATGTGCTGACGGGCGACGACGGCGCCGTCGAAGTGCTGTGCTCGCCCATCGACTTCGAGGCGGTCAAGATTGCGCTGGAGCGCGCCGGCCTGAAACCCGAAATCGCCGAAGTGACGATGCGTGCCGAAGCGAACGTCGAGCTGTCCGGCGAAGATTCGCAGCGCATGCAAAAGCTGCTCGACGTGATCGAAGACCTGGACGACACGCAAAGCGTTTATCACAACGCGGTGCTGGAATGAGGGTTCTCGTCATCGGCAACGGCGGGCGCGAACACGCCTTGGCGTGGAAGCTTGCGCAGTCGCCGCGTGTGCAGATGATCTATGTGGCGCCGGGCAACGGCGGGACGGCGGGCGACATTCGTCTGCGCAATGTGCCGATCACCGACCTCCAGGAACTTGCCGACTTCGCGACGCGCGAAAAAATCGCGCTCACTGTCGTCGGCCCGGAGGGGCCGCTCGCTGCCGGCGCGGTGGACCTGTTCCGCGCACGCGGCCTGCGCGTGTTCGGCCCGACGCGCGCCGCGGCGCAGCTGGAGAGCTCCAAGGCCTTCGCCAAAGCATTCATGCAGCGCCACAAGATTCCGACTGCCGCGTTCGAGACTTTCGTTGACGCGACAAAGGCGCATGCCTACGTTGACGCCGCGCATCGCAAGAGCGGCGCACCCATCGTCATCAAGGCCGACGGTCTGGCGGCGGGCAAGGGCGTCGTCGTCGCGACAACCCTCGCGCAAGCGCACGAGGCGATCACCTGGATGCTCGCTGACGACGCTTCGGGCAACAAACTGGGCGTGCAGCACAACGCCGGCGCCGAGGGCAAAAGCGTGCCGCGAATCGTCATCGAAGAGTTCCTGAGCGGCGAAGAGGCGAGCTTCATCGTCATGTGCGACGGCAAGAACATCGCTGCGCTGGCGACGAGCCAGGACCACAAGCGCTTGCAGGATGGCGATTGCGGCCCGAATACCGGCGGCATGGGCGCGTATTCGCCCGCGCCCGTCGTCACGCCCAACGTGCACGCCAAGGCGATGCACGAAATCATCTTGCCGACGATTGCCGGCCTGGCGGCCGAGGGCATCGTCTACACGGGCTTTCTCTACGCCGGCCTGATGATCGACGCGCACGGCCAGCCGCGCACCGTGGAGTTCAACTGCCGCCTCGGCGACCCGGAAGCGCAGGTGATCCTGATGCGCCTGAAGTCGGACCTGTTCGACGTGTTGATGCACGCCACCGACGGCACGCTGAAGAACGTCGAGCTGCAATGGGACCGGCGCTCGGCGCTGGGCGTCGTGCTCGCCGCGGCGGGCTACCCGGGGCAGCCGAGCCAGGGCGA
>JBEBHW010000307.1:0-5000 GCA_040081145.1 Burkholderiaceae bacterium | reverse complement strand
GGGAAATCCACCGCCGGGTTGAGCATGTCAGGGCCCACCAGCCAGGTGTGGAAGATCGACCAGCCACCCTTCTCGGTGGGCTCCTTGACCGCGCGACGGGTGATCAAGGTGCCCCAGTCGCCGGCCTGGACTTCGGCGTTCAGCCCCAGCTTCTTCAGCATGTCCAGCGTGAGCAGCGATTGCGCATGCACGATGGGTTGATCGGTCGCGTCGATGATGACGATCTTCTCGCCCTTGTAGCCGGACTCCTTGATCAATTGCCTGGCCTTGTCCATATCTCGCTTGCCCTTGAGCGGCTCGGCGCCGACTTCCGAAGCGAGCGGTGTGCCGCAGGTGAAATACGAATAGCAGGGGTTGCCGTTCTTCGGATCGCCCGCAATCGCGACCACATAGTCCGGCTGGTTGACCGCGTACAGCAGTGCCTGACGCAATTTGACGTTGTTGAACGGGGGATGCAGGAAATTGAACCGGATCATGCCCATCGAGCCCAGCGGGTCGATGTTCTTGACCGTGATCTCCTTGTTCTTCGAGAGGAGCGGAATCAGGTCGGGCGGCATCTGCTCCCACCAATCGGCTTCGCCGGCATTCAGTGCCGCCGCCGCAGTGGCCGAATCCGGGATGTAAATCCACTCGACGCGGTCGACCTTCACGACCTTGCCACCCGAGGCCCAGGAGGCAGGTTCCTTGCGCGGCACGTAGTCGGTGTTCTTCACGTAAACGACCTTGTTGCCTGGCACCCATTCGGCCTTCAGCATCTTGAAGGGCCCCGAGCCGGTCGGGTCGTCGATGTTCTTGAACGGATCGGTCTTGGCAATCCGCTCGGGCATGATGAACGGAACGTTCGAGGACGGCTTGGCCAACGCTTCGAGCGTCAGCGGGAAGGCCTTCTTCAGCTTGAGCTTGAAGGTCTTGTCGTTGACCGCGCTCCAGGCCTCGGTCGCTTCGGCAAGCTTTTGGCCCAGCGCGTCGCGTTTGGCCCAGCGCTCGATCGAAGCGATGCAGTCCGCCGAACGGACCGGCGCGCCGTCGTGAAACTTCAGGCTGTCGCGCAAGCTGAACGTGTAGGTGAGCTTGTCCGTGCTGATCTCGAACTTGTCCACCATCTGCGGCGTGACCTGGAACTTTGCGTCCATCGCGAACAAGGTGTCGTACACCATGTAGCCGTGGTTGCGCGTGATGTAGGCGGTGGTGGCGATCGGATCCAGAATGCGCAAATCCGCCTGCGGAATGAACTTGAGGACCTTCTGCTGGGCCTGCGCAGAAGTCGGCGAGAGCATGCTCACTGCGATTGCTGCGACGGCGGCAGCGGACAAGCTGCGCAACATTTGAATCATCGATGTCTCCTGGGGAACGATGCAGGGGCTTCGTCGGGTCGGGCGTGGCGAAGCTCGCTGAATTAGAGCACGCCGTGCGCCCAGCGCCGGACTCTGGTGTGCAGGGCAACAAACATGACGGTGCTGCCGCGGCTTGTGTTGCGTCTGGACCCGCTCGGCGTTCATCGTCGCAGCGTGCGCCGGTTTCCGGTGATCGTTGCCGCGCATCGCAGGCGCGCGCGCCGGCCCATGCGCGCGCCGGCCCAATGGGGCTGGCTACACTGCACCGAGCACGCGCATTGCCGCACTCCACCACCGCACCGGAAACCACCCGATGACCCGCGAAATCACTCCCGCACTGCGCGCCGAACTCGCGCCGACCGGCACGCTGCGCGTCGCGCTGAATTTGTCGAATTTTCTGCTGGTGAATGCAGCCAGCGCATCAGGCGCCGAACCATCGGGCATCGCACCGGACGTGGGACGCGAACTCGCGCGGCGCCTGAATGTACCCATTGCATTCGTCAAGTATCCGCAGCCGGGTTTGCTCGCCGCCGCCGTGTCGTCAGGAGCCTGGGACGTCGGCCTGATCGGCGCCGACCCATTGCGCGCGAGCGAGATCGCCTTCACCCCGGCCTACCTGGAAATCGAAGCCACCTACCTCGTTCCCGCGGGCTCATCCATTCGCAGCCTCGCCGAGGTGGACCGCCCCGGCGTGCGCATCGCCGTGGGTGACAAGACCGCCTACGACATGTACCTGCGGCGCACGCTCGAGCACGCGCAGCTGTGCCGCGCCGACGGCCTGGACGGCTCGTTCGAACTCTTCGTTCGCGAGCAACTCGATGCGCTTGCCGGGCTGAAGCCACGGCTCGTCGCCGACCAGCAAAAACTCCCCGGCTCGCGCCTGCTCGAAGGGCGTTTCACCGCGATCCAGCAGGCGATCGGCACACCGCTTGCGCGCAGCGCGGCGGCAGCGTATCTGCGGGAGTTTGTTGAGGAGATTCGCAGGGATCTTGTCGCGCAACTGATTGCCAAGCACGCGGTGCGCGGTGTATCCGTTGCACCGCCGCCCGTTTAAGGCGCGGCTGCGCAACTCTATCGAGGCCTAAGCGTGCGCGGCAAAGAAGCGCAGCAGATGTTGCGCGAGCAGTTCCGGCTGCTCTTCGGGAATGAAATGCCCGCAGTCGGGGATTGCGCCGCCTTGCACGTTGCCGGCAATCACGCGCGCCGATTCGAGCGGCTCTTCGCCGCGCCCACGCGCTTCGGCGCGCGCCCCGCCCAGCGCGAGCACCGGCATGGGCAGGCGAAACCCGGAGTCGAAGCTCGCCCGGTTGTCCGCAGCGTCGACGAGCATGTTGCGGTAGTAGGCGAAGCCCGCACGCAGGGCGCCTAACTGGCTGTAGCAGCGCACATATTCGTCGATGTCGGCGGGCGTGATCGCACCGCGCTGCCAGCAGAAGGCCTCATAGAACCAGCTGAGGTATTCGCGCTCGCGCCCCTGCACCAGCGCCTCGGGCAAGTCCGGCGTCATGTGGAAGGCGTGGTGCCAGCGCTTCCCCCCTTGCGACATGTCCGGGCCGATGCCGGGTATCGGCACATCGAGCAGCGTCAACGTGCGCACCTGCGCGGTGTGCGCGCGCGCCAGCGCGAACGCGACGGGGCCGCCCCAATCGTGGCCGACGAGATGAAAGCGCCCCAGCTGCAGCCGCTCGCACAGCTCCACCAGATCGAGCGCGAGCGTCTTCTTGTCGTAGCCGTCCGCCGGCCGCGAGCTGTCGCCCAGGCCCGGCAGGTCCGGGACGATCAGGCGGTACCGGGAGCAGAGCAGCGGCATCACCTTGCGCCACTCGTGCCAGGTCTGCGGCCAGCCGTGCAGCAGCACGACGGGCGTGCCGGCACCGGCAGTCACGACGTGCATCGAGAGCCGGCTCAGGCGCAGCGTTTGATGTTCGATGGGCATGGCGGCTTTTCCGTCAGAGCGCGTCATCGCGCAGCGCCGCTCGGGCCGTCGAAGTCGGACTGCGCGGCGCGGTGCCCGGCGTAGATGCGCCGCACCCACTGCGCACCTTCGTGCGCCTGATAACGGGCGATCAAGGCCTGGAATGCCGGGGCCACGGGTTGCGGCGTCGACATGGGTGAATTGACCGGTCGGACGAGCATCGCGAGCGCCGCCGCCGCAGTCAGGTCGGCAATGCTGAATCCAGGGCCACTCAGGTAGCCGGTGGCGCTGCTGCGCTGCGCGACGAAGTCGAGCGCCTGCATCGCGGCACGGTGCCCGTCTTCGACGGAATCGGGCCCGGTGATGCCGTTGCCCTTGCGCACCAGGGGCGCGGCAAGCGGCACGATGCACGCGTAGGCGCCGCGCTTGAACGCGGACGCGCCGTCGCCGAAGACTCGCGCGAACATGCCCGGCTGCGCCAGCAGCGCGTCAAGCACGGTGCGGCGCATGCGCGGCGTGAGGTCGTCGTCGAACCAGCGCTGGATGCGCAAGGCTTCCTCGCGCTGCGCCGGATCGGCGGGCAACAGCGCCGGGCTCGGGTAGCGTGTCTCGAGCCACTCGAGAATGCGCGCCGAGCCATCGATCGCTTCGCCGTCGTGCACCAGCACCGGCGTCGTGGTGCGACCGGTGAGGCGCTTCACCGCAGCCAGGTGCGGCCCGGGCAGCAGACTGTGCCGCTGGTGCGGGACGCGTTTCAGGTCGAGTGCCCAGCGCGCCTTTTCGTTATAGGGCGAGTGGCGAAACTGCAGGAGTTCGAGCATGGGGCGCCTTCAGCCGGCAACATTCCGAGCCTCGCAGTATCGGCGCGAATGCGCAGTTCGCAATCCGATGGCGCCGCTGGGGCGCAGCGCACAATCCAGCCCGAGCGCCACACCCCACTGACCCTGACCCACGAGAACCCTTCCATGCTCCGTCTGCACTACCACCCCGGCAACGCCAGCCTCACACCGCACATGCTGCTCGAAGAGCTGGGCGTGCCTTACCAGCTCGAACTCGTCGACCGTGCGAAGGGCGCGCACAAGTCGCCGGAGTACCTGAAGCTCAATCCGAACGGCCTGATCCCGGTGCTCGTCGACGGCGACTTGGTGCTTTATGAGACGGCGGCGATTTGCCTGCACCTCGTCGATACGCATCCTCACGCCGGCCTGGCGCCGGCACTGGGAACGCCGCAACGCGCGCATTTCTACAAACGCCTGGTGTGGCTGACGAACACGCTGCAGGCGATGCTGATCCACTACTTCTACGGGGAGCGCCTGGTCGACGAAGGCAACACCGCAGCCACGGCGCAGATCAAGGCGCACGCCGAAGCGAAGGTGGGCGCGATGCTCGACCAGCTCGACGCCGAACTCGCCGCGCACGCCAAGCCGTGGCTGCTCGGTGCGCAGTACAGCGCAGTCGACGCATACGCGACGATGCTGTGCCGCTGGACGCGCGGCTTCAAGCGGCCGGCGCGCAGCCTGCCGCACATCGGCCCCTACCTCGAGCGCGTGCTCGCCAGGCCGGCAGTGCAGCGCACCTTCGAGCAAGAAGGCCTGGCGCGGCCTTGGGTTTGAGGCGCGCCCTGGCCGCCCTGACCACTCACCCGGCCTGGACGCGGCGTGCCCAATGCTCTGTCAGCGGGGTTGCGGGTTTCGCGCAGCGCCGCTCGTTCAGCAGGGCTCTGCCGACGCCCCGAGCGCGCCCCACCGCGG
>JBEBHW010000306.1:0-5015 GCA_040081145.1 Burkholderiaceae bacterium | reverse complement strand
CCCCCGGCGTTGCAGCTGGCCGGCGTCACGTGCACTTTTGCCGCGCGCTCGGCAACGAGCCCGAGCTTCACTGCGGTGCGCGACGTGTCGTTGAGCGTCGGCGCGGGCGAATTCGTCAGCGTCGTCGGACCTACGGGGTGCGGCAAGAGCACCTTGCTCAACGTCGCCGCAGGGCTGCTCGAACCGAGCAGCGGGCGCATCGATGTGTTCGGCACGCAGCTCGTGGGAATCAACCGGCGCGCCGGCTACATGTTCCAGACGGAAAGCCTGATGCCGTGGCGTACCGCGCTGCAAAACGTGATGGCAGGCCTGGAATTCCGTGGCACGCCCGACGCGCGCGAGCAAGCGCAGGCTTGGCTGAAGCGCGTCGGCCTCGGCGGCTTCGGTGACCGCTACCCGCACCAACTCTCGGGCGGCATGCGCAAGCGCACCTCGCTCGCGCAGACGCTGGCGCTGGACCCGGACCTGATCCTGATGGATGAACCGTTTTCCGCGCTCGACGTTCAGACGCGCCAGTTGATGGAGAACGAACTGCTCGAGCTGTGGTCGCGCAAGCGCAAGGCGGTGCTGTTCATCACGCACGACTTGGACGAGGCGATCGCGCTGAGCGACCGCGTGATCGTGCTCAGCGCCGGGCCGGCGTCGCGCCCGATCGGCGAATTCGCCGTGGACTTGCCGCGACCCCGCGACGTCGCCGAAGTGCGCACCGCGCCGCGCTTCATCGAACTGCACCGTGCCATCTGGGCGGTGCTGCGCGACGAGGTGCTCAAGGGCTACCAGCAGCAGCTGGCCGCCTGACCTCGCCGGCTGCGCCATGGGATTCTGGAACGCAGTGCGGCCAAGGACGGGCAATCTTCGGCTCTGGCAAATCGCCGTGCTCGCGGCGGTGTTCGGCGTGTGGCATGCGCTGACGACGCCGGGGCTGATCGCGCCCCTGCTGTTCGAAAACGACCGCCAAGCCGCGTTCTTCTTCGGCGAGCCGCTGAAGATCGGCGGCCGCATCTGGACCTGGTTTGTCATCAACGCCGACATCTACCCGCACCTGTGCGTGACCCTCGTCGAGACCGCGCTCGCGTTTGCGCTCGGCACGGCACTGGGACTGGGGATCGGCTTGTGGTTGGCGCTGAGCCCGCTCGCCGCGGCGATCGCCGACCCCTACATCAAGGCGCTGAACAGCATGCCGCGCGTCATCCTCGCGCCGATTTTTTCGGTCTGGTTCGGCCTGGGGCTGGCGAGCAAAGTCGCGCTGGGGATCACGCTCGTCTTCTTCATCGTGTTCTTCAACGTCTACCAAGGCGTGAAGGAGGTGAGCCCGGTGGTGCTGGCAAACGCACGCATGCTCGGCGCATCCCCGCGCCAGCTGTTGCGCCACGTCTACCTGCCCAGCGCCACCGCGTGGGTGTTCAGCTCGCTGCACACGAGTGTCGGGCTGGCGTTTGTCGGCGCCGTCGTCGGCGAATACCTTGGCTCGTCGCGCGGCGTGGGCTACCTGATCCTGCAGGCCGAAGGCGCGTTCGACATCAACACCGTGATGGCCGGAATCCTGGTTCTGACGGCGTTCGCGCTGCTGCTCGATGCGAGCGTGAGCCGGGTCGAGCGGCACCTGATGAAGTGGCAACCGCGCGCCGGCGAGACGGAAAAGCTCTGAATGCCTGAAGCAACGCCCGAGTCCGCTGCCGGCGACGGATCGTTCATTCGGGTCCGCGGCGCGCGCACGCACAACCTGAAAAACATCGACCTCGACATACCGCGCAACAAGCTCGTCGTCATCACGGGCTTGTCGGGTTCGGGCAAGAGTTCGCTAGCGTTCGATACGCTTTACGCCGAAGGGCAACGCCGCTACGTCGAAAGCCTCAGCGCCTACGCCCGCCAGTTTCTGCAATTGATGGACAAGCCCGACGTCGACACCATCGACGGCCTGAGCCCGGCGATCGCGATCGAGCAAAAGGCGACGTCGCACAACCCGCGCTCGACGGTGGGCACTGTCACCGAAATCCACGACTACCTGCGCCTGCTGTTTGCGCGCGCCGCCACCCCCTACTGCCCGGACCATCACCTGGCGCTGCAAGCGCAAAGCGTGAGCCAGATGGTCGACGCCGTGCTCGCCCTGCCCGAGGGCACGCGCCTGATGGTGCTGGCACCCGTGGCGCGCGATCGCAAAGGCGAGTTCACCGAACTGTTTGCGCAAATGCAAGCGCAGGGTTTCATTCGCTTTCGGATTGACGGCGGCCTGTTCGAGGCGGGCGACCTGCCCAAGTTGAAGAAGACGGAAAGGCACGACATCGACGTCGTCATCGACCGCCTGAAAGTCCAGCCGGGTTTGCAGCAGCGCCTCGCCGAAAGTTTCGAAGCTGCACTGCGCATCGCCGAAGGACGCGCCGTCGTCGCAGAGATCGATGGCGGTATGGCGCGGCCCGAGCACTTGTTTTCGAGCAAGTTCGCGTGTCGGCTTTGCAACTACTCGCTCTCCGAGCTCGAGCCACGGCTGTTCTCTTTCAACTCACCCGTGGGGGCGTGTCCGACTTGCGCAGGGCTCGGCCAGACGACGGTGTTCGACGCGCAGCGTGTCGTCGCCTTTCCTTCCCTGAGCCTGGCCAGCGGTGCAGTCAAGGGTTGGGACAAGCGCAACGGCTACACGTTTTCGGTGCTCGAGAGCGTGGCGAAACACTATGGTTTCGACATCGACATCGCTTTCGAGTCCCTGCCGGCTGCAGCGCGCCATGTCTTGCTCTATGGCTCAGGCGATGAGCCGATCGAATTTGTCTACGAAGCACAAACCGCGAGCGGCCGCAAGCGCAGCGTGAAACGCTCGCACCCGTTCGAGGGCATCTTGCCGAATCTGGAGCGGCGCTATCGCGAAACCGACTCGGCCGCGGTGCGTGAGGAGCTCGCGCGCTATCAGGCGGCGCGACCCTGCCCCGAATGCGCCGGCGCGCGGCTGCGCCGCGAGGCGCGCAACGTGTTTCTTGTCGGCGTAGATGAAGCTCAGCCACAAGCCCAGCCGCAAGCGATTTACCAAGTCGAGCACTTCACGCTGCGCGAAAGCCTCGACTATTTCAACGCCCTCGCACTGCAAGGCGCCAAAGCCGACATCGCTGCACCCATCCTGCGCGAAATCCGCTCGCGCCTGAAGTTTCTGAACGATGTGGGCCTGAACTACCTGAGCCTGGATCGCAGCGCCGACACGCTCTCGGGCGGCGAGGCGCAGCGCATTCGCCTGGCGTCGCAAATCGGTTCAGGCCTGACGGGCGTGCTCTACGTTCTCGACGAACCGAGCATCGGCCTGCACCAGCGCGACAACCAACGCCTCATCGGCACTCTGCGCCACTTGCGCGACATCGGCAACACGGTGATCGTCGTCGAACACGACGAAGACGCCATCCTGCAGGCCGACCATGTGATCGACATGGGCCTGGGCGCGGGCGTGCACGGCGGCTGCGTGATCGCCCACGGAACGCCCAAGGAGATCGCCGCGCACCCCGTCTCGCTGACCGGGCAATACCTGTCGCACGCCCTGCGCATCGAAGTTCCCCAAGTGCGCCGCGTCGCGAAGCCCGGCGCCGACGCGCCGTGCATTCGCATCGTCAATGCGCGCGGCAACAATCTGAAAGGCGTCACGGTCGAGATTCCCGTGGGCCTGCTTACTTGCGTGACGGGTGTCTCGGGCTCCGGCAAGAGCACCTTGGTGAACGACACCTTGTACGCGAGCGTGGCGCGCAAGCTCTACGCGAGTCACTTGGAGGTCAAGCCCTGCGACCGGATCGACGGCTTGGAGGCATTCGACAAAGTCATCAACGTCGACCAAAGCCCGATCGGGCGCACGCCGCGCAGCAACCCGGCCACGTACACGGGACTGTTCACGCCAATCCGCGAGCTCTTCGCCGAAATGAACACGGCGCGCGAGCGAGGCTATGGCGCTGGGCGCTTCAGCTTCAACGTCGCCGGCGGGCGCTGCGAGGCGTGCCAGGGGGACGGGGTGCTGAAGGTCGAAATGCATTTCCTGCCCGATGTATACGTGCCGTGCGACACGTGTCGCGGCAAGCGCTACAACCGCGAGACGCTCGACGTTCTCTATAAGGGCAAGAACATCACCGACGTGCTGGCCCTCACTGTGGAAGAGGCGCATGCGCTGTTCAACGCGGTTCCCAACATCGCGCGCAAGCTGCAAACGCTCCTCGACGTGGGGCTGGGTTACGTGCACCTCGGTCAAAGCGCGACGACGCTCTCCGGCGGCGAAGCGCAGCGCGTCAAGCTGGCGTTGGAACTGTCCAAGCGCGACACGGGACGCACCCTCTACATCCTCGACGAGCCGACGACGGGTCTGCATTTCGCCGACATCGCCATGTTGCTGCGCGTCCTGCATCAACTCGTCGACGCCGGCAATACCGTCGTCGTCATCGAACACAACCTCGACGTGATCAAGACCGCCGACTGGATTGTCGACATGGGTCCCGAAGGCGGGGCGGGTGGCGGTGACGTGATGATTTGCGGGACGCCTCAGGCGGTGGCGCGGCACCCAGCCAGCTACACGGGCCGCTACCTGGCGCCGCTGTTGCGCGACGCGCCGGCCGGAACGTTTTAGACTGCGCGTCAGCCCCTTTGTCATCAGCCGCGCCGGAGCCGCCATGCCCATCACGATCGACTATTACCTCGCCCCACAGTCGCCCTACGTCTACCTCGGCCACGAACGCTTCACGGAAATCGCCCGCGCCGCGGGCGCTCAAGTGAACCTGTTGCCCATCGATCTGGGCGGCAAGGTCTTTCCGATCTCGGGCGGGCTGCCTTTGGCCAAACGCGCCCCGCAGCGCCAGGCGTATCGCCTCGTCGAATTGAGGCGCTTCAGCGAGCACCTGAACCGGCCGCTGAACCTCGCGCCGAAGTATTTCCCGGTTCCGGGCGACGACGCAGCCAAACTTATCATCGCCGTCGACCGCCTGGACGGCACGGACGCTGCGCTCGCGCTCACCGGGGCGGTTCTGCGTAGCGTTTGGGTGGAGGAGCGCAACATTGCCGAC
>JBEBHW010000305.1:0-5016 GCA_040081145.1 Burkholderiaceae bacterium | reverse complement strand
GTGATGAAGACGATGGGCAGCGGCGAGCGGCGCTCCATGAGGCGGTCTTGCAGTTCCAGGCCGCTCATGCCGTCCATGCGGATGTCGGCGATCAGGCAGGCGACCTCGCGCGGGTCGAAGCGCGACAGGAAGGACTCTGCGGAGTCAAAGCACTTGACCCGGTAGTCCTTGCCTTCGAGAAGCCACTGCAGGGAGTCCCGGACGGCCTCGTCGTCGTCGACGACATAGACCGTTCCCTTTTTTGGAATCAGGCTCATGGAATGACTGCCGGTTTGGGTGTAGTGGGGGTCTCGCTGCGGGGCGTCTCGACGGGCAGCGTGAACGAAAACCGGCAGCCCACCGTGACGTTTCCATTGTAGAGGTTCTGTGCTCGGATCCGGCCCCGGTGGCTCTCCACGATGGTTCGGCACAGGCTCAGGCCGATGCCCAGACCGTCCGCCTTGGTCGAAAAGAAGGCCTCGTAGAGGCGCGCGATGACTTCGTCGCGCAGCCCTGGGCCCATGTCCGTGACGCTGAATTCGATGACGCCGCCGTCCTCGGGTGTGTGCCGCGGAATGACGCGCAGCTCGATGTTCCTGCGCTCGGGCGGCATCTGGGCGTTGTCGATCGCCTCTGCCGCGTTCTTCAGCAAATTGAGGACGACTTGTTCGATCAGGATCGGATCGACCATCAAGGTCGGGAGACGCTGTGCGACGTAGGTCTGGATCGTCACGTTGCGCCGGCGCAGTTCGATGCCGGCGAGGTCGACCGCGTCGTCGATGATGCTTTGCGCCTGCGCCGGCTGGCGCTGCGGCTCGCTGCGTTTCACGAAGGCGCGGATGCGATGGATGATCTGCCCGGCGCGCTGCGCCTGGCGCGAGGTTTTCTCGAGCGCCGCGATCAGGTCTTCTTCGTCGATGCCGTTGCCCCGGACGCGCGAAATCATGCCGTTGCAATAGTTCGTGATCGCGGTCAGCGGTTGGTTCAACTCGTGCGCCACGGAAGACGCCATTTCGCCCATCGTCACGAGGCGGCTCGTCATTTGCGCCTTGTCGGCTTGCTGCGCGGCCTGCACTTCGGCGTGTTTGCGCGACGTGATGTCGGTGGCGATGAGCATCTGCGCGAGCCTGCCGTCGGTCCACTGCAGATACCGTGCGCGCACGTCGAACCACTTTTGCAAGGGGTCGACCAAGACCTCGCGCGAGTCGGAACCCGCTTCGGTGAGCTCGCGCGTCGGCAGCCCGCCCAGGTTTTCGACCGCGTCTTCCATGTCGGCCAGATACGGGCGGCCCGGCTCGACGCCGGCGAGCAAGGCGTGGCCTTGCGAATCGGCGCCGAACCAGATGCGGTACGAGCGGTTCGCAAACAGCAGTTCGCCCTGTTGCACCGACAGCACCGATACCGCGGCGTCCAGGCCTTCGAGCACCGTCGTGAAGCGCTCGTGCGACGCAGACAGTTGATCGCGGATGCGCTTGGCTTCCGTGATGTTCGTCATCGACGTCATCCAGCCCGTCTGCTGGCCTTTCGGGTCGATGAGCGGGGAGACGTACATGCGCGAATCGAACAGCACGCCGTCCTTGCGCCGCACTTTGACCTCGATGCCGCCCGCCGGGCTGCGGCCTTGCAGCTCCTGCTGCAGCAGGCGCGAGTTTTCTTCCAGACGCTCCGGCGGCCAATAGGGGAAGGGGGGTTTGCGCCCGATCAGGTCCGCCTCTGAGAAACCCGTCATCGCGCAGAACGCCGGGTTCACGTAGGTGATGCGGCCGTCCTTGTCCATCGCGCGCATGCCGGTGAGCATGGAGTTCTCCATGGCACGGCGAAAATTCGTCTCGTTGAGCAGCGCGAGCTGCATCTGGCCGCGATTGCGCATGTGGCGCCACGTGCCCAGCAGCATCCACACCGTGAGGACCGAGAGCGCGGCGACGATCCAGAACAGCGTGCTGCTGATCAAGCCCGCGGAAGTTCGGTAACCCTGGCCGCGCAGCACCAGGCCATTGCCCGCTGGGGCGAGCGGAACTTCGTGGAGGATAGAAGGACGCGACGGTTTGCTGTTGGCAATGGGAACGACGGTGCCGGCGAGGATCCGGTCCTGAGCGTCGAGCGCGACGATGGCATGACGCGTCGACACTTCGGCAGGAACGAAGTAGCGGATCAGGCTCTCGACGGAGTATTCGGCGACCAGGGTCCCGGCAAAGCTGTTCCGGTCCAGCAGCGGGATGTGCACCTGAAAGACAGCGTCGCCATGGCTGTTCGTGAAGGAGCGCGAGTAGACAGGTTGGCGCAGGTTTTGTGCGGCGACAAAAGCGCTCTCCGCTTCGCCGCCTCGGCTCGATTGCGGCGCTGAGGCCGCGGCGTCGCCCACGTAGGGCACGGCCTCGGGCTGGAAGCTGTTCGCCGCGTGGCTCGCCTTGCGCGTGCGATTCGCGTTCAGCCAGGTCAGGTGCGTGATCTCGGGCCGTTCCTGGGTGAACATGTCGGCGTCGCCGAGGAAGTCGACCTGATCGATGACGCGCGTGACGATGTCGCGCGCGATGCGCACCAGCTGCTCTTGGTTTTCGATCAGGCGCAGCCGAATTTGCTGCTGCGCAATCTCGGTGTCGCGCTTGACGGCGTCTTGTTCGCGCTGGAATTCTTCATTGCGCAGGTACCAGAAAGCCAGAATGATCGCGCAGAGGAAGAGCACGACGGAGGCCAGCGGGCCGAACGTGGCGAAGCGATCTTGCCGCGCAACGGATTGGCTGCGCCACCATTGCGCGATCAGCCGGTTCAGCCAGCTGCGCGTCCCGGGGTTTTGTTCGGCCACTTGTGTTGCGGGTCGCATCTGCCGATTATCCAGCCCGGCTCGCTGCGCGTGTTTTCTGTATCGTGCAAGAAGGCTACGGGATTGGGGGCCGAGCGTGGACTGTGCGAGACTGCGCCGCCCCGGACAGAGCAACCTTGGAGACCAAGATGTCAGCAATGCCTGAACCTTTCTTTGGCGCGGCGGCAAACGACGCCGATTCGCAGGAGACCCGGGAATGGCTGGACGCCCTGTCGGCCGTCATCGCCGCCGAAGGGCCGCAGCGCGCCCATTTCCTGATCGAACAGCTGCTCGAGCACGCCCGGCAGGCCGGCATCGACATGCCGTTCTCGGCGAACACGGCTTACGTCAATACGATCCCCACCGACCAGGAAGAGCGTTGCCCGGGCAACCTGGAAATCGAGGAGCGGCTGCGCGCCTACATGCGCTGGAACGCGATGGCGATGGTCGTCAAGGCGAATCGTCTGAATCCGGCCGACGGCGGCGACCTGGGTGGTCACATTTCGAGCTTCGCGTCGCTGGCGACGATGTTCGGCGCCGGCTTCAACCACTTCTGGCACGCCGAGACTGGCGACCATGGCGGGGACCTGCTGTACATCCAGGGCCACTCGTCGCCCGGCATCTACGCGCGGGCCTTCATGGAGGGGCGCATCAGCGAAGCGCAACTGCTGAATTTCCGCCAGGAGGTTGAGGGCCGCGGCATTTCCAGCTATCCGCATCCCAAGCTGATGCCCGAGTTCTGGCAGTTCCCCACGGTCTCGATGGGCCTGGGGCCGTTGATGTCGATTTACCAGGCGCGTTTTCTCAAATACCTGCACGCGCGCGGCATCGCGAACACCGAGAAGCGCAAGGTCTGGGTGTTCTGCGGCGACGGCGAGATGGACGAGCCCGAGTCGCTGGGCGCGATCGGCCTGGCGGCGCGCGAAAAGCTCGACAACCTGATTTTCGTCGTCAACTGCAACTTGCAGCGCCTGGACGGCCCGGTGCGCGGCAACGGCAAGATCATCCAGGAACTCGAGAGCGAATTCCGCGGCTCGGGCTGGAACGTCATCAAGCTGCTGTGGGGCAGTTACTGGGATCCGCTGCTCGCGCGAGACAAGGACGAAATCCTGCGCAAGGTGATGATGGACACGGTGGACGGCGACTACCAGGCGATGAAAGCCAACGACGGCGCATTCGTGCGCAAGAACTTCTTCGGCCGCCACCCCAAGTTGCTCGAGATGGTGGCGAAGATGAGCGACGAAGACATCTGGCGCCTGCAGCGCGGCGGGCACGATCCGCAAAAGGTCTACGCCGCGTATCACCGCGCCGTGAATCACAAGGGCCAGCCGACGGTGTTGCTGATCAAGACCGTCAAGGGCTTCGGCATGGGCAAGATCGGCGAAGGCAAGAACACCGCGCACCAGACGAAAAAACTCGTCGACGAGGACGTGAAGGCGTTCCGCGACCGCTTCAACATCCCCATTCCCGACGACAAGCTGGCCGACATCCCGTTCTACAAACCCGCCGACGACACGCCGGAGATGCGCTACCTGCACGCGCGGCGCGAAGCGCTGGGCGGCTACCTGCCCAAACGCCGGGCGCGCGCCGACGAACAACTTGTCGTGCCTCCGATCGACACGTTCAAGGCGGTGTTGGAGCCCACGGTGGAGGGCCGCGAGATCTCGACGACGCAAGCCTACGTGCGCTTCCTCACCCAATTGCTGCGCGACAAGGTGCTCGGGCCGCGCGTCGTCCCCATCCTTGTCGACGAGGCGCGCACTTTCGGCATGGAGGGCCTGTTCCGCCAGATCGGCATCTACAACCCGCAAGGCCAGTTGTACACGCCGGTCGACAAGGACCAGGTCATGTACTACCGCGAAGACAAGGCCGGGCAGATCCTGCAAGAAGGCATCAACGAAGCCGGCGGCATGAGCAGCTGGATCGCCGCGGCAACGTCTTACAGCACGAACAACCGCATCATGGTGCCGTTCTTCGTCTACTACTCGATGTTCGGCTTTCAACGCATCGGCGATCTGGCGTGGGCCGCGGGCGACATGCAGGCGCGCGGTTTCCTGCTGGGCGGCACGTCGGGGCGCACCACGCTCAACGGCGAGGGCTTGCAGCACGAAGACGGCCACAGCCACATCCTGGCGGGAACGATTCCGAACTGCGTCAGCTACGACCCGACGTTTGCGCACGAGGTCGGCGTGATCCTGCACCATGGCCTGAAGCGCATGGTGGAGAAGCAGGAGAAC
>JBEBHW010000304.1:0-5026 GCA_040081145.1 Burkholderiaceae bacterium | reverse complement strand
CGAGGCGATCGTCGCGATCGGCGTGACGGGCGAGTTCCCGCAGGAAGGGCCTTACTACGACGTGATCCACGCGACGGACCGCGACATGCATTTGCGCCCGGACCCGAGCACGGTGCGCATCGTGCCGTGGGCGGTGGACCCGACGGCGCAGGTGATCCACGATTGCTTCGACCGCGAAGGCAACATGATCTCCTACGCGCCGCGCAGCGTGCTGCGCCATGTGTGCGACCTGTTCGAGGCGCAGGGTTGGGCGCCGGTCGTCGCGCCGGAGCTGGAGTTTTACCTGATCGAGCGCAACTCCGACTCGAACACGCCACTGCGCCCGCCCAAGGGTCGCAGTGGCCGCGCCGAAACCTCGCGCCAGGCGTATTCGATCGACGCTGTGAATGAGTTCGACCCGCTCTTCGAAGACATCTTCGATTACTGCGAGAAGATGGAGTTGAACGTCGACACCTTGATCCACGAAGTCGGCGCCGGGCAGATGGAAATCAACTTCTTCCACGACCATCCGCTCGGCCTGGCCGACGAAGTGTTCTTCTTCAAGCGCACGATCCGCGAGGCGGCGCTGCGCCATGAAATGTTCGCGACCTTCATGGCCAAGCCCATGGCCAACGAACCCGGCAGCGCGATGCACGTGCACCAAAGCATCGTCAGCAAGGCGACAGGCCTGAACATTTTCAGCAACCCGGACGGCTCACCGTCCAAAGAGTTCTATTGGTACATCGGCGGCTTGCAGAAGTACACCCCCGCCGCGATGGCGCTGTTCGCGCCCTACGTCAATTCGTACCGGCGCCTGGTGCGCTCGAATTCGGCGCCGATCAACATCCAGTGGGGGACTGACAACCGCACCGTCGGCATTCGTTCGCCAGTGGCCACGCCGCAGGCACGGCGCGTCGAGAACCGCGTCATCGGCGCCGACGCCAATCCCTATGTCGCGCTCGCGGCGACGCTCGCCTGCGGCTATCTGGGAATGAAGAACCGCATCGAACCCGCCGCGGAGTGCAAGGGCGACGCCTACCTGTCGGAGTTCCAGTTGCCGCGTTCGCTGAGCGAGGCGCTGGGCTGGCTGGCCGACGAGAAAGATTTGCACGACGTTCTGGGCAAACAGTTCATCACCGTGTATTCGGAGGTGAAGGAGATCGAACACGACGAGTTCATGAAAGTGATTTCGCCGTGGGAGCGCGAGCATCTGTTGCTGCACGTCTAACGACCCCGGGCACCCTCATGACCACTACCGCAGCAACCCGCGCCACGCGCGATTGGCAAGCCGCCGACACCGCGCACTACTTGCATCCCTTCACCGACTTCAAGTCGCTCTCGGCGAAGGGCTCGCGCATCATGGTGCGCGCCGACAACATCTACCTCTGGGACAGCGAAGGCAACAAGATATTCGACGCGATGTCGGGGCTGTGGTGCGTGAACGTCGGCTACGGCCGCACCGAACTGATAGACGCGGCGACGCGCCAGCTCAAGGAGTTGCCGTTCTACAACAGCTTCTTCCAGACCGCCACGCCGCCGGCCATCGAGTTGGCCGAACTGCTTGCGCAGGTCAGCCCGCCGCAGTTCCAACACGTGTTCTTTTCCGGCTCGGGCTCGGAGGGCAATGACACGGTGGTGCGCATGGTGCGCCGCTACTGGGACGTTCTGGGCCAAGCGCAACGCAAGGTCATCATCAGCCGCAAAAACGCGTACCACGGCTCGACGATGGCCGGCGCGTCGCTCGGCGGCATGAGCGGCATGCACGAACAAGGCGGCTTGCCTATCCCCGATATCGTGCACATCGAGCAGCCGTTCTGGTTCGAACTGGGGCGCCCTGCCGAGCTCACTCGCGATCAGTTCGGCCTGAAGGCGGCGGGCTGGCTGGAAGCGAAGATCCTCGAGATCGGCGCCAACAAAGTGGCCGCATTCATCGGCGAGCCGATTCAAGGTGCCGGGGGCGTGATCGTTCCGCCCGACACCTACTGGCCCGAAATCCAGCGCATTTGCGACAAGTACGGCATCCTGCTCGTCAGCGACGAAGTGATCTGCGGCTTCGGCCGCACCGGCCACTGGTTCGGCTGCGAGCGCTTCGGTTTCAAGCCCGACTTGATGACGTTTGCCAAGGGCGTGACCTCGGGCTACATCCCGCTCGGCGGCGTGATGGTGGGCGACCGAATCGCCAAAGTGTTGATCGAACAGGGGGGAGAGTTCAACCACGGCTACACCTACTCGGGCCATCCGGTGGCGTGTGCCGTGGCGCTGGCGAATATTCGGCTGATCCAGTCGGAGCGCCTCGTGGAGAAGGTTCGCGACGACACCGGCCCCTACCTCGCCCAGCACTACGCCGAGTTGAGCAAACACCCTCTGGTGGGTGAAGTGCAGAACTGCGGCTTGCTCGGCGCGTTGCAGTTGGTGAAAGACAAAGCCAGCGGTCAGACCTTCGACAGCAAACTCGAAGTCGGCATGGTGTGCCGCGGCCACTGTTTCGGCAACAACCTCATCATGCGCGCCGTGGGTGACCGCATGATCGTCGCCCCGCCGCTGGTGAGCACCCGGGCGCAGATCGACGAACTCGCCGGCCTCGTCAAGCGTTGCCTCGATCTGACGCTTGCCGAGGTGAAGCAACGCGGCTGGCTCTGATCTGAGCGCCGCGAGGCGGGGTTGCCGCGTGCTTGGGTGCGTCGGTCCAGGCACGGCCCCGGGGTTTGCCTGTAGTGCGGCACGGCACTTGCTCGCTAGACTCAGCGCGTTGCGCGTTCGCACGAATTCGCCTTGGCTGCAGCGCCGGGCCAACTCAGCAAGAAGGAACCCTCATGAAATGCCTGTTGCGTGCCCTGCCCTCGATTCCACTTGTTGCCGCCGTTTGCTTGAGCGCGGCCACGCTCGCCTTGGCACAAGAAGAAGAAAAGGTGCTGAACGTCTACAACTGGTCCGATTACATCGCCGAAGACACGATTCGCAACTTCGAGAAGGAAACCGGCATCAAGGTGCGCTACGACAACTTCGACAACAACGAAATCGTGCACGCCAAGCTGGTCGCTGGAAAGACCGGCTACGACATCGTGGTGCCCTCGTCGTACTGGGCGAAGATCCAGGCCGACGGCGGCCTGTTGATGAAACTCGACAAGAACCGCCTGCCCAACGCGAAGAACCTCGACCCGGCACTGCAAGAGCAACTCGCCAAACTCGACCCGGGCAATCAGTTCCAGGTGAACTGGCTGTGGGGCTTCACCACCGTGGGAATCAACGTCGACAAGGTCAAGGCGGCGCTGGGCAGCATGCCCATGCCCGACAACGCGTGGGACCTGGTGTTCAAGCCCGAGTACATCTCCAAGTTGAAGGGCTGCGGCGTCAGTTTCCTCGACTCAGCCACCGAAGTGATTCCGGCGGCGCTGCACTACCTGGGCAAACCGGCGTATTCGAAGAGCCAGGCGGACTATGCCGGCGTGGGCCCGCTGCTCAAGGCGATTCGCCCGCACGTCACGCTGTTCAGCTCATCGGGCTATATCAACGACATGGCGAGCGGCTCGATTTGCCTGACGCTCGGCTGGTCAGGCGACATCAACATCGCGCGCCAGCGCGCCATCGAGGGCAAAACCGGCCAGAACATCCAGGCGTTGATTCCGCGCACGGGCGGCGTGCTGTTTTTCGACGTGATGGTGATTCCCGTGGACGCGCCGCACCCGGGCAACGCGCACAAATTCATCGACTACATCTTGCGCCCCGAAGTGCACGCGGCGATCACGAACAAGGTGTTCTACGCGAACCCGAACAAGGAGTCGCGCAAGTTCATCAAGCCCGAAGTCTCGAGCAACCCAACGGTATTCCCCACCGACGCCGACATGAAGAAGATGCAGGCGCCCGATGCCCTGTCCAACGACATTCGGCGCACGATGACGCGGCTCTACACGGGGTTCAAGACGGGTCTTTGACATGAGTGCCGCGGCGCCGGTATTTCTGAAGATCGACGACGTCGTCAAAGACTTCGGCGGCGGCGCAGTCGCGGTCAACCACGTCAGCCTGGAAATTGCCAAGGGCGAAATCTTCGCTCTGCTCGGCTCGTCGGGCTGCGGCAAGACGACGCTGCTGCGCATGCTGGCCGGTTTCGAGACGCCCACCTCGGGGCGCATTCTGCTGAACGGGCAAGACCTGGCCGACATCCCGCCGTACGACTGCCCGATCAACATGATGTTCCAGAGCTACGCGCTCTTTCCCCACCTCACGGTGTGGGAGAACATCGCCTTCGGCTTGCGCCGCGAAGGCATGGCCAAAGACAAGATCACGGAACGCGTCGAGGCCATGCTCAAGCTCGTGCAGTTGGGCAAATTCGCGCAGCGCAAACCGCACCAGCTCTCCGGCGGCCAGCAACAACGCGTGGCGCTCGCGCGCAGCCTGGCCAAACGCCCGCAGTTGTTGCTGCTCGATGAGCCGCTGGGCGCGCTCGACAAGAAGCTGCGCGAAGAAACTCAGATCGAGCTCGTCAACATCGTCGAACAAGTGGGCGTGACTTGCGTGATGGTCACGCACGACCAGGAAGAAGCGATGACGATGGCCTCGCGGATCGCCATCATGAGCGAAGGCAAGGTGTTGCAAGTCGGTGCGCCGAGCGATATTTACGAAACGCCGGCGACACGTTTCGTCGCCGACTTCATCGGCAACGTCAACATGATGGAGGGCACGCTTGCCGAAGACCAGCCCGACCACTGCGTGATCGACTGCAAGGACTTGCGCCATTACGTCGGCCACGGCATCACGGGCACCCAGGGCATGTCGGTATCCGTCGCGGTGCGGCCGGAGAAGATTCACCTGTCGCGCGCTGAGCCGTCGAAGGAGGCGACCGGGGGCGACTTCAACCGCGCGCGCGGCAAGGTGAAGAACCTGTCGTACTTCGGAGCCTTCACGGTGTACCAGATCGAACTCGACAGCGGGCGCCTGCTGAAGGTGAGCCAGAACAACACGCAGCGGCATCGCGACGACGAACTGACCTGGGGCGACGAAGCCTGGGCGCATTGGTCGCGCCAGTCGCAAGTCGTGCTCACGCAATAGG
>JBEBHW010000303.1:0-5026 GCA_040081145.1 Burkholderiaceae bacterium | reverse complement strand
CCCTGTATGCCGAGCGCGAGCAGGTCTACCAGGTCGTCAGCCACGGCGCGCTCGTGGGTTCCGACGCGAACCAGGGCAATGGGGCGAACGGCTTGTTCGGCCAGATCATCGTCGAGCCGCGCGGTGCGCGGATCTACCGCAACGCCGTCACGGAAGAAGAGATGCGCCTGGCCACGCGCACCGCGGCGAGCACCAACGGGAGCACCTGCCCGAGGCTGGGCGACGCCGTGCCCGGCTCGGCCACGCTCAAGTACTGCACCACGCTTGGCGGGCATCCGGTCTTGAACTACGAAGCAAGGTATCCGAACCGTGCACCGTGGATCGCGGAAGGTCTGGCCGGCCGCACCATCCTCAACATGGTCCAGGGCGACCAGATCGTGCACACCGAAATCGATGCGGTGGTCGCCGGCCCGAACTCCGACGGCAGGTTCCCGGCCAGCACGTATCCGCTGGAGTCGATCGGGCGGCGCAACCCCGCGTACCCGAATCGCCTGGAGCCGTTTCGCGACTTCGCCCAGGTCTGGCACGACGAAGTGGCGAACGCCCAGGCCTACCCGGGTTTCTACAACGGCGGCTTCGTGCCGCCCGCCGGCCAGCAAGTGGACCCCTTGAGCACGGTGTTTTCTTACCTGCTCAAGGGCGTGAGCGACAAGTTCATGATCAATTACGGTTCCGGCGGCATCGGCACCGAGATCCTGTCGAACCGCCTGGGCGTAGGCCCGATGTACGACTGTCTGAACTGCGCCTATGAAGAGTTCTTCCTGACCCACTTCACGGTGGGCGAGGTCGGACAGCTCGTCGACATCCCCGCCAACGCCGGGCTGGAAACGATCACGCCGCAGAATGTGCTGAACATCCTGTTGTTCATGAAGAACGGCACGCCGGCGCTGAGCGCAGCCGAACAGGAGTTTGTCGCTGCAATGGGCCCGAAGGCGACCAGGCCGTTCTATCCGGCCGACTCGTCGAACGTGAACCACAGCTACATCGGCGACTTCGTCAAGTTCCGCAATACGCACAACGGCTTCGAGCAACACGTGTTCCACCTGCACAACCACCAGTGGCTGTACAACCCGAACGACGACAACTCGAACTACATCGACGCGCAGGGCATCGGCCCGGGCATGGGTTACACCTACGAGATCGCCAACGGCGGCTCGGGCAACCGCAACAAGTCGGCCGGCGACGCGATCTACCACTGCCACTTCTACCCGCACTTCGCGCAGGGCATGTGGTACATGTGGCGCAACCACGATGTGTTCGAGGCCGGCACCCGCTTGACGGCCTCCGGCAGCGGCTTTCACGGAACACCGTTCGCGCTGAAAGACGGCACACCGGCGGCTGACGCACGCGCACTGCCCGACGGTGAACTCACCACTGGGGTGCCGATTCCCGCCATCGTCCCCCTGCCCGGCAAGGCCCTCGCGCCGATGCCCGCGGTCGGCGTGACTGTGGTCGCGGTGGACCGCAACGGCGCTGCGCCCGGTGGCACGTCGAGCCAGGCCAAGTTGCCTTACGCGACGATCGCCGGACCGGACGGCGTGTTCGGCACCGCCGACGACGTGAACCCCGGCTATCCGTTCTGGATTGCCGGCATCGCGTGCGAGAACGGCACGACGTGCGAACAAGGCATCGTCGGCCAGCGGCCCTCCACGCCGCCGCTGGACATGGTGACGAAAGGCGAAGCGCAGGCGCTGGTCGATCCAGTCACCGGTGTCGAGCCGTACAAGAGCTATTCCGCGGCGATGAAGACGGCGTTCGTGAACCTGGCGGGCGACTACACCCAGATGCACGGCGGCCTGCCGCGCCACGCGCTGCACGGCGTTGCCGCCGGCGGCCAGGCTGGGCCGACGATCGCGGGCATCGTGAGCCCGGTGGACCTGAACAAGCACATCGCCAAAGCCAAGCCCGCGTTCTTCCCCGAGGGCGGTACCGACGTGGAGCGCACCGCAATGGCGTTCCACTCCAAGGGCGACATCGGGTCGTTCCGCGTGCTGCCCAACGGCAACGTCCAGTCCGCGAACTTCCGCGTCAACAAGAACCCGGCAGTGCCCGGCGGCGCGTACAGCGACCCCTGCCAGGACGATGCGATGAACCCGGTGAACTCCGGCGGCACGAACCAGTGGTTCAGTGCGAGTTCGAGCGCACCGCTCGTGTCTCTGGCCTCCGGCCCGTTCGGCGCCTACACGCCGCGCGTCTACAAGGGCGCGAACATCCAGTACGACGCGGTGATCAACAAGGTCGGCTACCACTATCCGCAACAGCGCATCTTGTCGCTGTGGGAAGACGCGATTCCGGTGATCGAGAAGAACAAGCCAGGCGAGCCGCTGGTGATGCGCATGAATACCTTCGACTGCACGATGTACCACCACACGAATCTGGTGCCGGAAACCTTCGAGATGGATGACTACCAGTTACGCACGCCCACCGACATCATCGGCCAGCACATCCACCTGCCGAAGTGGGATTTGACGACGACCGACGGCGCGGCCAACGGCTGGAACTATGAGGACGGCACGCTGTCGGCGGGCACGGTGCGCGAGCGCATCGAAGCCATCAATTGTTTCAACGGCGAAGAAGCGGCGTGCAGGTTCGGCGCGCAGCCGGGTCCCGGCACCGGCGCGCCACTGCACCCGGAAAAACATCCGTTCTTCCCGGCACAGGGCCCGGGCGGCGTGGACTGGAGAGGGGCGCGCGTCACGCTGCAGCGCTGGCTCGCCGACCCGTTGCTGAACGCGCAGCACGTCGACCGTGGCCTGGGCATCATCTTCACGCACGACCATTACGGACCGTCCACGTTCCAGCAGATCGGCCTGTACTCGACAGTGCTGATCGAGCCGGCGCGAGCGACCTGGCGCCACAGCGAATCGGGAAACCTGCTCGGCTGCGGTTCGCCCGCCGGGGTTGCGGCGTTCGCGCCGACCGATCTGGGGCAAGGCGTGCGTGACCAGCTGGCCGGCGGCTGCCGCAACGATGGCGGGCCAACCTCTTGGCAAGCGGCCATTGTCACCGGCGACCTCGACGGCGACACCAAGAACGACAGCTACCGCGAGTTCTATTTCGAGTACACCGACTTCCAGCACGCTTACGAGGCCGGCGTCTACGTCGGTGCGGGCAACCTCGGCGAGCACAACGGCGACTTCGACGAGAAGGCCTACCTCGGCTTCGATCCGGCGCTGCAAGATCTCTTCTACCCGGAGCCGCCGAACGGCGCGGCGACCGGCCAGTTTCCGGCGTTCGCGCCGGGCGCGACGCAATCCGACACGTTCCGCTTCGCGATTGCGCCGCCGCTGATCAAGCCGGTTGCGCCGATCTTCCCCGACCTGACGGTCGAGAAGGCGGTGGTGTTCGGCAACGGCGCGCTGTCGTTCACGCCGCAACCCGGCGTCGAGGCGCCCGCGGGCAAGGTGCCCGAGTGCATCCAGCGCCCGTGCCCAACGTCGATCGACTTCCTCGAGCCCGGCATGTTCGTCGTGAACTACCGCAACGAACCCGGCGCGCTGCGCGTGTTCGACCCGGGCAAACCGGGCTCCGACGGCAAGCTCGGTGCACAGGCCGACGGTCTGGAGGGCGACCTTGCCTACGTGTTCTCGTCGAACGTGACACGCAAGATCTCCGATCTGAACCGCATGCCGCGCAAGGGCGACGTGGCGAGCCCGCCCGCCGAAGCAGGCATCCTGCCGGCAGCGAACCTGGCCACCACCGCGTTCCCGCCACACATCAACCTGTTCGGCTTCGAGCAGAAAGACCCGTTCACGCCGATGCTTCGCACCTACTCGGGCGACCGCGTGCGCATCAAGGCGCAGGCCGGTGGCGACGAAGAAGAGCACAGCGTCTCGGTGCACGGCATGAAGTGGCTGAAGGCCGGCTCGGGCTTCGGCCGCGCGCCGAATTCGGGCTGGGTGAACCAGACCGCCGGTGGCATCTCCGAGCAGTTCGCCTTCGCCTCGCCGGTGTTCATGGACTTCGGCCAGCGCGGCGGCGTCGCCGATTACCTCTACATGATGGACGCGATGCAGGACGGCATCTGGAACGGCGACTGGGGCATCATGCGCAACTACAACACGCTGCAGACGAACGTCGCAGGCCAGCCGACGCTGTACGCGCTGCCGAACAACTTGCGCCCGGTGCAGCCACTCAACCGCGCCTCATTCCAGGCCGGCGACAAGTCGATCTGCCCGATCGGCGCGCCAACCAGGAGTTTCGACATCACCGCGGTGGCCGCCAATCTGGCGCTGCCCCAGGTGCCGGGCGTGACGATCACCCCCAGCGGCTCGGCCGTGCTGCGCGCAGGAACGCCCCTTTCAGAGGTTGTGCCGTTCGGCGTGGGCATCCAGACGCTGCACGCCGGCGGCCCGCTGACGGGCACCGGCACGCTGGTCTACAACGCGCGCACCACGCCCGTGACGGGCACGGCGCAGAACATTGAGGTGAACGAGACCGGCCCGCTGCACGACCCCACGGCGCTGATGTACGTGCCGACGAGCGACCTCGATGCGAACGGCATGCTGATTGCCGGCGCGCCGATCGAGCCGCTGGCGCTGCGGGTCAACGCCGGCGACTGCGTCCAGGTGACGCTGCGCAACCGTCTGCCGGTCGTGGCGCCCGATCTGCCGAACTACAACGACATGCGCCACGCGAACAAGCGTGACCGCCTGCACCCGGAAGGGTCCACCGTGTTCGGCGTGAACCATGTGCGCCCGTCCAGCCACGTCGGTTTCCACACCCAGTTGCTGGAGTACGACGTGACGCGTTCCGACGGCACGAACGTCGGCATCAACCCGGTGCAGACGGTGGCGCCGGGCGGAACCGAAACCAAGACCTACACCTTCTATGCAGGAGACCTGCGGCTGGCCGAACTGCCGACGCTCGGAGCCCGCTTCAACCTGGACGTGATTCTGTCCACGGCGGCCGAGTTCGGCCCGGTGAACGTGCTCTCGGCGGACCGCGTCAAGCAGCTGCAGAAAGGCCTGTTCGGCCAGCTGGTCGTACAGCCGCGCGGCGCGACCGTCACCCTGTCTCTTATACA
>JBEBHW010000302.1:0-5041 GCA_040081145.1 Burkholderiaceae bacterium | reverse complement strand
GATCAACAACAACCAGGTCTTCTGGGTCGAAACCGGAGGCATCGGCAAGCAGCGTACCGACCTGCCGCTCTACCAGCGCGCCACGGGCGGCCTGGGGCCGCTCGTCGAATGCGCAAGTTGCCATGACCCGCACGTCTCGAGCGGCCAGACTGGCCCCACCGGAACCGGCCGCGTCGCCGGCGAGACCTTCCTGCGCATCTCGAATGCCTCGAGCGCGGTGTGCACCGCGTGCCATGTGAAGTAGCGCGCAGCGCCACCCGCGATTCAATGGTGAACTCCATGCGTGCCTTGCCGACGACGACGGGGCTGTTGCTGGCGCTTGCGCTCGCCCAGGGGTGCGCCGCCGCGCCGCTGCCGGACGCCGCGCCGGCGGCACATGCGCCTGCGCCTGCGGCGCAGGCGGCGCCGTTCGCCATCGTCGGCGACAGCGTCATCAGCGCCGAGCAATACCGGCACGCACTGGCGCTCGCCGTGCGCAACAAGTACTACCACGCCAAGCCGCCGCAGGGCGAGTTCGAGCAGTTCCAGCGCGACGTCGGCGATGAACTGGTGAATCGGACGCTGCTCTTGCACGAAGCGCGGCGTCGCGGCCTGCAGCCCGAGGGCGACAAGGTCGCCGCGGCACTCGCCCGCTACGACGTGCAGTACCAAAGCAGCTCGACCTGGCAGGCGAATCGCGAGCGCATGTTGGGTGCCGTGCGGCCGCAGCTGGAGAGCGACAGTCTGCTGGAGCAGCTTGCCGCGCAGGTGAAGAGGGTTGCCGAACCCGACGAGGGCGTGGCGCGCGCCTACTACGAACAGCACCTCGACCTGTTCATCGAGCCCGAACAGGTCAAGCTCAGCGTCATCTTGCTGAAGGTCGACCCGAGTTCGGCGCAAGCCGTGTGGAACGCTGCGCACGCCGAGGCCGGGCGCCTGCACAAGAAGCTTCTTGGCGGCGCCGACTTTTCCGGGTTGGCGCGGCTGCACTCGGCGGACCGATCTGCCGGCGAGGGCGGCCAGATGGACTACACGCACCGCGGCATGTTGCCCGAGGCCTTGCACGCGGTGCTCGACAAGCTGCGTCCGCGCGAACTGTCCGAGCCGGTGCAAGTGCTGCAGGGCGTGCTGCTGGTGCGCCTGGACGACCGGCGCGCAGCGCAGCAGCGCAGCTTCGAGCAGGCACGGCAACGCGCAGCGACGCTCTGGCAACGCGACGAGTCGCAGGCGCGCTGGACGCGCCTGATCGCCCAGTTGCGCAGCGCCACGCCGATTCGCATCGACCCCAGCCACTATGCCCCGCTGCCTCCGAGCACGCACAAGGCGCGTGCCGGTTGATCGGTGGCGGGCCCGCGCCGCGCACACGAGGACATGTCGCGTGCCGGGTCGTCGCCCCACTCGATTCGATGGCCGACTCGGTCTGCGAAAGTTCGCTCAGCGCTTTGTGCATACTGCCGCCGCGCTGCTTGCACTGCGCTGCGGCGCTGCCGCTGCGGCGGCCTACGCCCCGGGCGAGACGGCGCTTGATCCGCCCCCGAGCTCGGGCACGGAAGCGGCGGAGCCCCTGCAAGCGGCCGCGAACGGCAACGGCATTCAGTGGAGCCTGGCGCCGTGGCGCACCTCGGGCAGCGTCTCGCTCGATGCGCGTTGGCTGCGCCTCGAAGACGGCACGCGGTCCACGCTCGGACTGCTTTACAACGACGTCGATTTCTCGACCCACGTCTGGCAGCCGTGGTTCATCCAGTTGCGCGCCGGCCTGGGCACGCTCGTTGCGCGCGATACGACGCGCGGCCCTGCCGCCCCTGAGGCGAGCAACACCAGCACAGCGCTGACGGGTCGCTTCAGCCTGGCGGCGTTTCCGCTCAGCCGCTTTCCTTTTGAGTTGCGCACCGAGCTCAGCGACAGCCGGGTGCGCGGCGACAGCCTGGGCACCGACTACCGAAGCGAACGCATCAGCCTCACCCAGTCGTACCGGCCCGAGCTGGGCAGCGAGAGCTATCAGATCAACGTCGAGCGCAGTCGGCTGCGCGCCATCGACGGCGCGGTCGACACCGTGGACAGCGTGCGCGGCACGGCGCTGCGCGAATTTGCCGACCATTCGTTCGAACTCACCGGTTGGCTGAGCCGCAATCAACGCACCGACAGCGACGAGCGCAACCGCATCGCGAGCCTCGCCGCACGCCACACTTTTCATCCGGCGAGCAGCTTGCACGTCGACACCATGGCGACCTGGAACGACGTGCAGTTGCGCAGCGGCGACGCCGCGAGCCGCTTCGACAGCGCGAGCGACATTCGCCAGCTGTCGAGCTTTGCGACATGGCGGCCGCGCGACGGCGAGTGGCTCTATTCGAAGGACGCGCCGCTTTACCTCACCGGCAGCGCCAGAATCGTCGACGCGACGGTCGAGAGTTCGGCGGCCCAGCAGCATGTGCGCACCTTGAACGGCGCGCTCGGCGCGAGCCAGGACTTGACTCGCGAATGGCGGATTGCCGCGTCTGCGTCGGGAACGCAGGCCGAGCAGGACGGCGCGCCGACGCTGTATGGCGCGACCGGCAACGCCTCGGCGACTTACACGCCGCAGGGCTTGAACCTGGGAGCCTGGCGCTATACGCCGTCGCTGGGCGCAACCTATGGCGTCGCGCGCAGCAGCGACGCCGGCTCGCGGCGCACGCTGGGTGCGCAACTCGCGCATGGCGTGTCGCGCGGCTTGGCCTGGGGCGACGCCGACAGCGTCTCGCTGAACCTGACGCAAAGCTTGGGCGCGCTGCATGACTCGCAGACGCAGATCTGGTCGCGTGCCATCGCGCATTCGGCGGGCATTTACTGGCAAGGCAGCGGCGCCGGCGCGAGCCAGAGTTACGCGGGTTTGTCGGTGAGCGACTCGCGCACCTGGGCGCAAGAGCGCGGCAGCTTTCAGCTCGTCAATTTGCAGCTGAGCCGGCGCACGCAGCTTTCGCGCTATGCGAGTTGGTCGGGCAATCTGACCTGGCAGGCGACACGCAGCGACACGACGCAAATCGACGCCTTCACCGGCACGCAGCGCGACGCGGGCCTGGGCTGGCAGAACTTCACGAGCGGTTCGCTCAACTACGAGCATCAGCGCCTGTTCGACGTGCCGCGCCTGCGCTTCACGGCGCTGCTCGCGGCGAACAGCCAGCAACTCGAGCGCCGCGCGCTGGGCGACGTCGACGCGCCGCGCGAGCGCATCACGGCGTCGCTCGAAAATCGTCTCGACTACGCGATCGGCCTGCTCGAGACGCGCCTGAGCGCGCGTCTGGTTCGCTTTGACGAGCGCAGCGTCGCGTCGCTGTTCGCGCGCGTGCAGCGCCGCTACTGAATCCGCGCGCACAGCGTTGCGCCAACCCGATTGGAGACCGTGTGCTGATGAGCTTTCCCAAGAGAACAAGACTTGCTGCCCGGTGGCGGGCGAGCCTCGTCGCGCTGTTCGGCACCCTGTTGCTGTGCAGCCTCGCGCCGCGCGACGTGCACGCCGAGTACGGCGACGTCGTCATGAACAACTACTCCGACGCCGCAGGCATGCGACCCGTCGTGTTCCCGCATTGGTTCCATCGCATGCGCTTTCGCTGCAAGGTCTGCCACGCCGACCTGGGTTTCCAGTTCAAGGCCGGCGGGAACCAGGTCGACATGCTGAAGATCATCGACGGCCAATATTGCGGCTCGTGCCACAACGGCCAACTTGCCTGGTCGGCGGAGAACTGCAATCTGTGCCACTCCGGCAAGCCCGGCACGCCGACGCAAGTGCACGAGAGCACATTGCCCCGGCTGCCGATGCCCGGTGCGCCCGCGCCCGCGCCCGCCGCGGCGAAGAAGTAGGAGGCGTCGATGCCACGCTTTCTCCTCGCGGCGCTGCTGCCCTTGGTTCTGCTCGGGGCTGCTGCAGACAGCGTCGCCCAGGACCAGGCCGCCGCCAAGGCGGTGTATGAATCGAGCTGCGTCGGTTGCCACGGCACGGGCGTGCTGGGCGCCCCCAAACTGGGCGACGCGGCGCAGTGGGCGCCGCGCGCCAAGGCCGGCATCGACGCGCTCGTGAAGAGCGCCACCGCCGGCACGGCCAAGGGCATGCCGCCCAAGGGCGGGCGCGCCGACCTCAGTGCGGCGCAGTTGCGCAGCGTCATCGAGTACATGATGAGCGGTGGCGTGGCGGCGAAGGCGGCGGCGCCGCCGAAAGTCGAAGCCAAATCGGCGACGCCGAAGGCCGAGGCGAAGAACACCGCCGCAGCGCCGGCAACACCAGCAACGCCTGCAGCAGCGGCAGCAGCGGCATTGCCCGCGCCCGCAGCGGCTGTGGTCCCGCCGCCGCCAAAGCTTGCCGCCAATGCCCCAGCCACTGCGCCAGCGGCCCTTGCAGCCCCCGGGGCTGCGGCGCCGGTCCCGTCCGCGGCGCGCACCGCGGCGCCCAACCCCGCACCGAGCGCCGAAGTGAACGCCTTCAATCGCCTGCTCAAGCCACTCGGTCGCGCAAACCGGCCGGCAGTCGACTCGGGAATCCACGACCCGACGAACGACATGACGCTGCAACTCCAGCCTCCCGCGGTGGCCTTCGCCGAGTTGGCGAAGAGCCCCTCGGGCAACCATGTCGACTGGGTCAAGGCACTCGACGCCAAGGCGATCGCGCCGCGCTGGGACCGGCTCGACCCTGCCGCCCCTGCGGTGGTGATGGACCTGAACATCGTGCGCGAAGTGAAGGGCTCGATGCCCGACGTCGTCTACCCGCACAAGCAGCACACCGAATGGCTCGACTGCTCGAACTGCCACCCGGCGATCTTCGTTCCGCAAAAAGGCGCGAACCAGATCAGCATGGCCTCGATCCTGCTTGGCCGGCAATGCGGCGTATGCCACGGCAAGGTCGCGTTCCCGGTGTCGGAGTGCCGACTTTGCCACTCGAAGAAGAAGACGCTCGCGACGAGCGCCGAGGAGCGCAAACCTTGAACGCGCGCCAGCGCGATCCCGCGCTCGCTCTCGCACCGCGCGGTCGGGCGTGGTTTGCCGCGATGCGTGTGCGGGGGCGGCTTGTCAGTTCGTGCAGCGCGGTGGCCATGGC
>JBEBHW010000301.1:0-5055 GCA_040081145.1 Burkholderiaceae bacterium | reverse complement strand
GTGACTTCGGTGGGCGCATAACCGACCATCGAAGACAACAGCACGCGCCGCAGCGCGTTGCCCAGCGTGTGGCCGTAGCCGCGCTCGAAAGGCTCGAGCGTGACCTTGGCGCGGTGGCCGCCCAGCGGCTCGACGTTGATGGCTTTGGGTTTCAGCAGATTCGTTTGCATTGAGTCTCGTTCCTCTCAATACCCTCGGCTCGTTACACCGATAAGGCTGATGGACTGTGTCGGGCTGGAAATCCGCTGTGCACGCCCGGCATGCGCAGCAGCGGTTGTTGGGCCGTTATCGCGAGTAGAGCTCGACGATCAGCGCTTCTTTGATGTCGGCGCCGAATTCGTCGCGATCCGGCGGTTTCTTGAACACGCCCTGGCACTTCGCGGCGTCCACCTGCACCCAGCCCGGCATGCCGATCGTCTCGGCGAGCTTGAGCGAATCGGTGATGCGCAGTTGTTTCGCGGACTTTTCACGCACGCCCACCGTGTCACCTGCTTTGACGAGGTAGGACGCGATGTTCACGATCGCGCCGTTGACATTGATCGACTTGTGCGACACGAGCTGTCGCGCTTCCGCACGCGTCGAGCCGAAGCCCATGCGGTAGACGACGTTGTCCAGCCGCGACTCGAGCAGCATCAGCAGGTTCCCGCCGGTGTTGCCCTTGCGCCGCTCGGCTTCGGCAAAGTAGCGGCGAAACTGGCGCTCCAGAATGCCGTACATGCGCTTGACTTTTTGCTTCTCGCGCAATTGCAAACCATAGTCCGACATGCGCGTGCCGGAGTTGCGGCCGTGCTGGCCGGGTTTGCTGTCGAACTTGGCCTTGTCGCCGATCGGGCGCCGCGCACTCTTCAAGAAGAGGTCGGTGCCTTCGCGTCGCGAGAGCCTGGCCTTGGGTCCTAGGTAACGTGCCACGTTGTGTCCTTCTGTCGTTCTGACGCAGGCTGAGGCATCAGCTTGCGCGAGTCTGGCGAGTGTTGTTGTTGTGCGCTCAGACGGTGGGCTTCAATGTCGAGGCCCTTGCGGCCCCCGTGCAATGCGGGCGGCACCTGTCCAGGCACCGCCTCGCCGTAAATCAGATCAAATGCGGCGGCGCTTTTGCGGCCTGCAGCCGTTGTGCGGAACCGGCGTCACGTCAGAGATCAGGTTGATGCGGATCCCCAGGGCGGCAAGCGCGCGAACCGAAGACTCGCGCCCCGGGCCTGGGCCCTTGATGCGAACGTCCAGGTTCTTGATGCCCTGCTCCTGGGCCGCGCGCCCCGCGGTTTCGGCAGCCACCTGGGCAGCGAACGGCGTGCTCTTGCGCGAGCCCTTGAACCCCTGGCCACCACTGGACGCCCAAGACAGCGCGCTGCCTTGGCGATCGGTGATCGTGATGATGGTGTTGTTGAACGACGCGTGCACATGCGCGATACCGTCCGCAACGTTCTTGCGAATTTTCTTGCGCACGCGCTGCGCGGCGGTGTTGACGGGTGGTTTTGCCATGTTGACTCTCTGAAAACGTGGGAACTGCGCGGGAGGTCAGGGGCGGCTTACGCCGCGGCCTTCTTCACCAGTGCGCCGGACCTGCGCGGGCCCTTGCGCGTGCGTGCATTGGTCTTGGTGCGCTGGCCGCGAACCGGCAGGCCGCGCCGATGGCGAAAGCCCCGGTAGCAGCCCAGGTCCATCAGGCGCTTGATGTTGATCGACATTTCGCGGCGCAAGTCGCCTTCGATCGTCAGACGGCCGATTTCCTCGCGGATCTTTTCCAGGTCCGTGTCGGTCAGGTCCTTGACCTTGCGATCGAGCGGAACACCGGTGCGCGCGCAAATCTTCTGCGCCGTGCTGCGACCGATGCCGTAGATCGCCGTCAAGCCGATTTCGGCGTGCTTGTGGGGCGGAATGTTGATGCCGGCAATTCGTGCCATAAACGTCCTTCAAATGTCCTGGTTTGGCGTGGGGCTCGCGGGCAAGCGAAGCCTCAACCTTGGCGCTGCTTGTGGCGCGGATCGGTGCAAATCACGCGCACCACGCCCTTGCGCCGCACGATCTTGCAGTGGCGGCACATTTTCTTGACCGATGCGGCTACTTTCATGGTTCGCTCCTGCTCTTCCGTTTCAGCAATATCTGTCTTTGTCTGGTCGCATCGCTTCGGCCTACTTCGCCCGAAACACGATGCGCGCTCGCGTCAAGTCGTACGGAGTCAACTCAACGGTCACTTTGTCTCCCGGCAGGATGCGGATGTAGTGCATGCGCATCTTTCCGGAGATGTGGCCCAGCACGACATGTCCGTTTTCCAGCTTCACGCGAAACGTCGCGTTGGGCAGATTCTCCAAAATCTCGCCCTGCATCTGGATGACATCGTCTTTTGCCATGCCTGAGTCGTGCCCGTCGCCTTGCCTACCGTCGTCCTATTGTTTGCCTTTGTCCGTCAAGCTGCCGATTCGCTTCATTGCGCTCGCTCAGCTCGCCTTGAAATTCGCTTTTTTCAGCAGCGATTCGTACTGCTGACTCATCACGTAACTTTGCACCTGGGCCCAGAAGTCCATCGTCACGACGACGATGATCAGGAGCGACGTGCCGCCGAAGTAAAACGGTACGTTGTACTTGAGCACGAGAAATTCGGGGAGCAGGCACACCGCGGTGATGTAGATCGCGCCTGCCAATGTCAGGCGCGACAAGATCCGGTCGATGTGCTTGGCGGTCTGGTCACCCGGGCGAATCCCCGGAATGAACGCGCCGCTCTTCTTCAGGTTGTCAGCGGTTTCCCGGCTGTTGAAGACCAGCGCCGTATAGAAAAAGCAGAAGAACACGATCGCCGCGGCGTAGAGCATCACATAGATGGGTTGGCCGGGCGAAAGCAAGCCCGCCAGATCTTTCAACCAGCGCAGCCCGTCGCCCGTCGCGAACCAGCCCACCACGGTGGCGGGCAGGAGAATGATCGACGAGGCGAAGATCGGCGGAATCACGCCTGACATGTTGAGCTTGAGCGGCAGGTGCGACGATTGCCCGCCGTAGACCTTGTTGCCGACCTGGCGCTTCGCGTAGTTGACGAGGATCTTGCGCTGCCCGCGCTCGACGAAGACAACCACGAACGTCACACCTATGACCACGGCGATGATGAACAGCGCGGCAATGATGCTCATCGCCCCGGTACGCACGAGTTCGAACAGCCCGCCGATCGCGCTCGGCAGCCCCGCCGCGATGCCGGCGAAGATCAGGATCGAGATGCCGTTGCCCAACCCGCGCTCGGTGATCTGCTCGCCGAGCCACATCAGGAACATCGTTCCGGCGACCAGCGACACCACCGCCGTGAGGCGAAAGCCGAAGCCCGGGGTGATCACGAGGCCAGCCGAACCTTCGAGCGCCAGCGCGATGCCGAGCGACTGGAACAACGCCAAGCCGAGCGTGCCGTAGCGCGTGTACTGCGTGATCTTGCGCCTCCCCGATTCGCCTTCCTTCTTCAGCGCTTCGAGCGTAGGCACGACGTAAGTCATCAATTGCATGATGATCGACGCCGAGATGTACGGCATGATGCCCAGCGCAAAGACGGTGAAACGGGACAGCGCGCCGCCCGAGAACATGTTGAACAGGCTCAGGATCCCGCCCTGTTGCCCCTTGAACAACTGCTCCAGCTGATTCGGGTCGATCCCGGGCACGGGAATGTGGGCGCCGACGCGGTAGACGACGAGCGCGAGCAACAGAAAAGTCAGGCGACGTCGAAGGTCGCCGAACTTTCCGCTCTTGGCCAGTTGATTCGCGTTGGTTGCCACGTGCCGTGTGTCCGTGTGTCTTGCCGGGGGCCGCTCGGGTTTCAGGCGACCGAGCCGCCGGCGGCCTCGATCGCGGCCTTGGCGCCCGCAGTTGCGCCAATGCCCTTCAGCGCCACCTTGAGTGTGAGCGCGCCCGTTTTGATGACCTTGACGGTCTTGATGAGCTCACCGACGAGGCGCGCCTGCTTCAAGGCCAACAGGTCGACTTCTGCGGCACCGAGGCGCTGCAAATCGTTCAGATTGATTTCGGCGTTGAACTGCAGTAAGTGGGACTTGAAGCCGCGCTTGGGCAAGCGCCGCTGCAACGGCATCTGGCCGCCTTCGAAGCCCACCTTGTGGTAGCCGCCCGAGCGCGATTTTTGGCCCTTGTGGCCCCGCCCTGCGGTCTTGCCCAGGCCCGAGCCGATGCCGCGCCCGACGCGGCGCCGCGCCGACTTGGCGCCGGCTGCCGGTTTGATGTTGTTCAGTTCCATGATGCGTGGGCTGTTGCGGCGCTCAGAGCACCTTGACCAGGTAGGAGACCTTGTTGATCATGCCGCGAACGGCAGGGCTGTCTTCCAGCGTCGATTCGCTGTTCAGCTTGCGCAATCCCAGGCCGCGCACCGTGGCGCGGTGCGACTCGCGCGTGCCGTTGATGCTCCTCACCAGTTTGATCTGCACGGTTTTCTTTTCGCTCATGATTCATCCCCTTCGCGTGCGTTCAACCGAAGATTTGTTCGACCGTCAGGCCGCGCTTGGCGGCGATTTCGGCGGGCGTGCTCGTGTGCTTCAGCGCGTCCAGCGTGGCACGCACCAGGTTGTACGGATTGGACGAGCCCAGGCTCTTGCACACGATGTCGGTCACGCCCATCACTTCGAACACGGCGCGCATCGGGCCACCGGCGATGATGCCCGTTCCCGCAGCAGCCGGCGCCATCAGCACGTGTGAGGCGCCGTGTTCGCCGATCACCTTGTGGTAGATCGTGCCGTCCTTGAGCGCCACCTTGAACAGGTTGCGCCGGGCGCTCTCCATCGCCTTTTGCACCGCCACGGGAACTTCCTTGGCCTTGCCCTTGCCCATGCCGATGCGGCCGTCGCCGTCGCCCACCACCGTCAGCGCGGCAAAGCTCAGCGTGCGCCCGCCCTTCACGACCTTGGTGACGCGGTTCACCGCGATCATTTTTTCCTTCAGCCCGTCGTCGTTGGCTTCGCCTTGGGCGCCACGGGGTTGAAACTTTGCCATGTTCGAGTTCCTGGAAATTGATTGGGCTTAGAACTGCAAACCGGCTTCGCGCGCGGCTTCGGCAAGCGCCTTGACACGACCGTGGTA
>JBEBHW010000006.1:0-21123 GCA_040081145.1 Burkholderiaceae bacterium | reverse complement strand
GTCGAAGACGGCAAGAGCCTGAACAGCGAGCTCGAAGTCGTTGAAGGCATGCAGTTCGACCGCGGCTACCTGTCGCCCTACTTCATCAACAACCCGGAAAAGCAGTCGGCGATTCTGGACAACCCGTTCGTTCTGCTGTTCGACAAGAAGATCAGCAACATTCGCGAGTTGCTGCCCACGCTGGAAGCCGTCGCCAAGGCGGGCCGCCCGCTGTTGATCGTTGCCGAAGAAGTCGAAGGCGAAGCGCTGGCCACTCTGGTCGTGAATACGATCCGCGGCATCCTCAAGGTCTGCGCCGTCAAGGCGCCGGGCTTCGGCGATCGTCGCAAAGCGATGCTCGAAGACATCGCCATCCTCACGGGTGGCAAGGTCATCGCTGAAGAAGTGGGCCTGACGCTGGAAAAGGTCACGCTGGCCGATCTGGGCCAGGCCAAGCGCGTCGAAGTGGCGAAAGAAAACACCACGATCATCGACGGCAACGGCGCCGCAGCCGACATCGAAGCGCGCGTCAAGCAAGTTCGCGTGCAGATCGAAGAAGCGACGAGCGACTACGACAAAGAGAAGCTCCAAGAGCGCGTGGCCAAGCTGGCCGGCGGCGTGGCGCTGATCAAGGTCGGTGCTGCCACCGAAGTCGAGATGAAAGAGAAGAAGGCGCGTGTCGAAGACGCCCTGCACGCGACACGCGCTGCGGTGGAAGAAGGCATCGTCGCCGGCGGCGGCGTCGCGCTGCTTCGCGCCAAGCAAGGCGCAGGCAAGATCAAGGGCGACAACCCGGATCAGGAAGCCGGCATCAAGCTCATCCTTCGCGCTGTGGAAGAGCCGATCCGCATCATCGTTTCCAACGCCGGCGAAGAGTCGAGCGTCGTCGTCAACATGGTGCTGGCCGGCAAGGGCAACTACGGCTACAACGCGCAGAACGGCCAGTATGGCGACATGATCGAGATGGGCATTCTGGACCCGACCAAGGTGACGCGTATTGCGCTGCAAAACGCGGCGTCGGTCGCGTCGCTGATGCTCACCACGGAAGCCATGGTCAGCGAAGCGCCGAAGGAAGACTCTCCTGGCGGCGGCGGCATGGGCGGCGGCGGCATGGGTGGAATGGGCGGCATGGGCGGCATGGACATGTAAGGTCCGCTGCCTCGGGCCGGATCGATCCCGGCCTGTCGCAACATCGAAAGAAGAAAAGGGCTGCTTCGGCAGCCCTCTTTCATGGCTGTCGCGCGCCGCCTGCCGGGCCCACAACCCACGCGTGCAGGACTTGCGCGACATCCGTGACACCTACGTTCTTCGGCACGGAAAACGTCGATACGCCGATATCGGACTCCTCAGTGGCGAAGGCCGCCAAGGCAGCGTTCGCACTTTTCAGCGCTGCGTTCACTTCGCTGCGGTTGAGCTTGTCAACCTTCGTCAGCAACACCAGCAGTTTGACGGTGCCACTGCGCAGGCGCGGCTCGATGAACTCGAGCAGGTGAAGGTCGAGCTCGGTTGCGCCGAGCCGTGAATCGACGAGCAGCACGAGGCCACTCAGACTGCGGCGAACTTCCAGATACTGTGCCATGACCTGTTGCCAACGCTGCTTGGCGCTGCGCGCGACGGCCGCGTAGCCGTAGCCCGGCAGGTCGACAAACAGCGCATTGGGCTGCGTCCTGGGGCCGAGCGCAAACAGATTGATGTGCTGCGTGCGCCCAGGCGTCTTGGAGGCGAACGCCAGGCGATTTTGCTGCGTCAGGGCGTTGATCGCCGACGACTTTCCGGCATTGGAGCGGCCCACGAACGCGATCTCGGGCAAGTCGCTGACGGGGAGCTGATCGAGCTGGCTGGCGGTGTCGAGAAAGCGCGCGGTGTGCGCCCAGGCGAGCGCCGCTTTCGCGCGTTTCGCGTCGTCATCGAGCTCGGTGCTCGCGGCAGATTCGGAATCGTCTTTCTCGGCCATCGCCTCGCCCAAAGTGCGCATTGTAAAATCCGCCGGTTTTTCGTCTATGGAATCGCCCACTGCCATGAAGCCCCTTGCATCGATCGCACGAAGCTTGTCGTTCCTCGTGATCGCCTCGGCAGGCAGCATCGCCGCCGCCGCAGAACCCACAGCGCTGGCCAAGCCCGACTTGGCCAAGGGCCAGGCGACCTCGACAGCCATCTGCGCGGCGTGCCACACCGCGGACGGCTCGCGCGGCCTCCCGGCGAACCCCATCCTGCAGGGCCAGCACCCCGAATACCTGATCAAGCAGCTGACCGAATTCAAGAGCGGCAAACGCGACAACCCCATCATGAAAGGCTTTGCGGCGACGCTGGGCGAAGACGATGCGAGAAACGTCGCTGCGTTCTACTCCGGCAAGCAGGCGAAGCCAGGTTTTGCGAAGAACAAGGAACTCGTCGCGCTGGGCGAGAAGATCTATCGCGGCGGCATTGCCGACCGCAGCATTGCCGCGTGCGCAGCTTGCCACAGCCCGAACGGCGCCGGCATGCCATCGCAGTACCCACGGCTGGCGGGGCAACACGCCGACTACACCGAAGCTCAGCTCATCGCATTTCGTGGCGGCGCACGCAAGAACAGCGCGCAGATGAAGGACGTTGCGGCCAAGCTGAACGACCGGGAAATCAAGGCGGTCGCCGACTACATCGCCGGCCTGCGCTGAGCTCACCCGAGCGGCGGCAGCTGGGTCGCCTGTAAGAAGACTGGGCCGCGCACGACCCAGACTTGCCGATTCACGAGGCTCAGACGATGCACTTTTCGCCCGCCCACGGGACCCCGCACAGCCCAGGCTCCGAAATCACGCCGCGCCTTGTCTACGAGACGCGTCGCGAGTGGTTGCAGCGCGTGGCGGCCGGTACCGCAGGGGCTGCCCTGGCGGCCTGGGCCGGTCGCGATGCACTCGCCCAAACCGCTCGTCCAGGCAAGCTTGCCGCCTTGACGGCGCTTCGCAGCCCCGTCGCAGGCGCGCTGACGATGGAGCGCGCCACCGGCTACACCGACATCACGACGTACAACAATTTCTACGAATTCGGCACCGACAAGTCCGACCCCGCGCAGCACGCAGTTTCGCTCAAGGTGCGGCCCTGGAGCGTGAGTGTGGAAGGCGAGGTCAAACGCGCCCGCAGCTTCGACCTCGAAGAGCTGCTCAAGCTGGCACCGCTCGAGGAGCGCATTTACCGCATGCGCTGCGTCGAAGGTTGGTCGATGGTGATTCCCTGGGTCGGCTACTCGCTGTCGGAGTTGATCAAAAGAGCCGAGCCAACGGGCAACGCAAAATTCGTCGAGTTCGTGACCTTGGCCGACCGCGCTCAGATGCCCGGAGTGCGGTCTTCGGTTCTCGATTGGCCGTATGTCGAAGGCTTGCGCCTCGACGAGGCCATGCACCCGCTGACGCTGCTCTGCATGGGCTTGTACGGCGAAGTCTTGCCGAATCAGAACGGCGCCCCGGTTCGCCTAGTCGTGCCCTGGAAGTACGGATTCAAGAGCGGCAAATCCTTGGTGAAGATTCGCTTCACGGAGGCTCAACCGCAGACGAGCTGGGTCAAGGCGAACGCCAGCGAATACGGCTTCTACTCCAACGTGAACCCGCAGGTCGACCATCCGCGCTGGAGCCAGGCAACAGAGCGGCGCATCGGTGAAGACGGTGTGCTCCAGAAGAAGCGCCCGACCCTGATGTTCAACGGTTACCAGGCGCAAGTGGCGCAGCTCTATGCCGGGATGGACCTGCGCACGCTTTTTTGAGTCGAGCTCGGGCGAATGTTCGAAGGCATGCGACTCAGCTGGCTCGGGCCGACGATGAAGTCGCCGTCAGCGCGGCGCGCGTCGCTGCTGCTGCACCCGTCGGCAAAGATCCTCCTCTTTGGCGTCGCTCTGCTGCCGTTCGCCTGGCTGTTGTACGGAGCGCTCGCCGATCAGCTGGGCGCGAACCCTGCAGAGAAACTGCTGCGCGCCACCGGCGACTGGACACTGCGCTTCATTTGCCTCACGCTTGCCGTGACGCCCCTGCGGCAATGGACCGGCCAGCCTGCGTTGGCGCGGTTTCGCCGCATGATGGGCCTCATCGCCTTCTTCTACGCGTGTGTGCACTTCCTGTGTTACGCGTGGCTCGACATGGGATTCGACGCCGCAGCCATCGTGCGCGACATTCCGAAGAGGCCGTTCATTCTCGTCGGAACGCTGGCGCTCGCCTTGTTGATTCCGCTCGCGGCAACGTCGTTCAATCGGGCAATCAAGGCCCTTGGGCCGCCGCGCTGGCAACTCTTGCACCGCCTTGTCTACGTGATCGCGATGCTAGGCGTGCTGCACTTCTTTTGGATGCGCTCCGCGAAGAACAACTTCACCGAGGTCGCCATTTACGCCGCCGTGCTTGCACTCCTGCTTGGCTGGCGCCTGAAGGCCCGCTTCGCCCAGCGGCAGTGAATCTCGTCGCAGGGCTGGCCCGCAAGGGCGAGGCGCCGCGGCGCGACGCTTAAACGGCGTCGTTGGGCGGGCGCATCAACAGCACGTCCACACCGTACAGTTTGGCCAGCGCTGTGAGTTTTTCGGGGGGCTGGCTTAACGTGAAGGTCTTGCCCGAAGCCTGCGCCTGGCGTTGGCATTCGAGCAGGACGGCGAGCGCCGAAGAGTCGAAGTGCACGAGGCTCGACGCGTCCACGTCAACGCCCTGCGCCTGCCCCTGGATCGCCTGCGTCAGCATGCGAAGCGTGTCGCACGCATCGTGCACGGTGAGGGTTGCGGGCAGGAGCAGCATGGGATTGATGGCCTCAGGTCTTCCCGCTCTTTGCCGCCTTGTTCCGCTCTGCCAGCTTCGCGATCAGGCCGTCGATGCCACCTGCGCTGATTTCCTGCGCGAAACTGTTGCGGTAGTTTTCGACAAGCCATACGCCGAGCACGTTGACGTCGTAAATCCGCCAGCCGTCGACCGTCTTCTCCAGGCGATAGTCGAGCTGAATCGGGTCGCCCTTGCCTTTGACTTCGGTGCGCACAACGACTTCGGTGTCGTCCGCGCCGCCGCGCAACGGCTTGAGTTGCACTGATTGGTCTTTCACCTGCGCAAGCGCGCCCGAATACGTGCGCACGAGCAAGATCTTGAACTCGTCTTGCAGGTTCTTCTGCTGCTCGGGTGTGGCCTGGCGCCAATAGCGCCCCACGGCAGACGCCGTCATGCGCTGGAAGTTGACATGCGGCATCACTTTTGCGTCAACCAGCGCGATCACCTTCTGCACCTCGCCGGACTGGATGCTCTTGTCGGCCTTCACGGCTTCGATCACGTCGGTCGAGACTTCCCGGATGAGGACGTCGGGCGCCTTGATGGATTGCGCGCGAGAAAATCCGGCGACGAACGCTGAACCCATCGCCAGGAAGGCGAGAACTGTGCGCCGCATCATTCGTGTCATGGTCACTCCTGTCATGATTCGATCCTCATTTTGGTGCAGGCCCAGGGCCTGGCGCGTCGGCTTCCGGAGGCTCCGGGGTCGAGGGCTCGTCCGGCGGATCGCCGTCGAACACCAGATTGCGCCGACGTTGAAGGTACGCGTCGCGAATGAAGCTGTACTTGTCCAGGCCGGTTTGATCGAGAGCCCGGCTCGCGCCCAACAGGCCGGCGCGGACATTCACGATTTGCAGCACCCCCAGGCCCCACTGACCTGCCTCGTCCCGAACCAATAGCGATGGCGAAACGCCGCGGTCCAGCGGCATGGCAAATGACTCGCGCACATTCGACGGGCCAAACAGCGGCCACACCACATAGGGGCCGGGCGGGGCACCCCAGCGCCCGAGCGTCTGACCGAAGTCTTCGTTGGTCGCTTCGATGCCGGCCTCACTTGCGATGTCGAACAGGCCGCCGATGCCGAGCACGGAATTCGTCCCGACCCGCACAACGTCGGTAAAGGCGCGATCGAGCTTGCCTTGAAACACGTTGTTCAGTGCCGACCAGGCATCAGCAAAATTATTGAAGAAGTTCTGCACGCCCTGACGCACGAAACGCGGCGTGATCGTTTCGTAGGCAGTCGCGATGGGCACAAGCACATAGGCGTCGAGCGTTTCATTGAAGGAGAACACCTTGCGGTTCCAGTTCTCCCACGGGTCGCGCGCATTGCTCACCTGGGGGCGAGAGGCATCGACCGTCGCGCAGCCCGAACCCAAGCCCATCGTCGCCGCCAGCGCCAACAAGGCGGCCTGACGCAAGAGCCTCGAGGTCACTTTTTCGCCCCGCCCGAATCGCCGGCCCCCGCGTCTGCGGCCTTGTTAAAGAGAAACTGGCTGATCAGGCTTTCCAGCACCACGGCCGACTGCGTTTGTTTGATCACGTCGCCTGCGACCAGGATTTTTTCATCGGCACCGGGTTCCACGCCGATGTATTGGTCGCCGAGCAAACCGGCGGTGAGGATGCGCGCCGACGAGTCCTTGGGGAATTCGACCTTCGAGTCGAGTTCCATGCGCACCAAGCCTTGATACGTCTTGCGGTCGAGTTCGATCGACGAGACCCGCCCCACTGTGACGCCGGCGCTGCGCACGGGTGCGTGCTTTTTCAAGCCGCCGATGTTGTCGAAGCGCGCCGTCAGCGAATACGTGCTGCCGGCGTTGAAGCTGCCCAGATTGGCAGCCTTCAGCGCGAGAAACACGAGCCCCACCAAGCCGAGCAGGACAAACACGCCAACCATCGTTTCAATGCCCTTCTTGCCCATGTTTGTTGTTCCTCTTCGAGGTGGACTACGTTGTAGAGAACATCAACGCTGTGAGTACGAAGTCCGTGCACAGCACAGCCAGCGACGCGATCACGACGGTGCGCGTCGTGGCGTGCGCCACGCCTTCCGGCGTCGCCTGCGTCTCGTATCCCTGATACAGCGCGACGAAAGTGCAGATGACGCCGAACACCATGCTCTTGACGATGCCGTTGCCCACGTCACGCTGCACATCGACACCGCTTTGCATGATGGACCAGAAATTGCCCGAGTCCACGCCGATCAGCAAGACCGCAACGACATAGGCGCCGAGGATACCGACGGCAGAGAACAGAATCGCGAGAATCGGCATCGAGACGATCCCGCCCAGAAAGCGCGGCGCGAGGACGCGGCTTTTCGGGTCGATCGCCATCATTTCCATCGCCGCGATCTGCTCGCCGGCTTTCATCAACCCGATCTCTGCAGTCAGCGACGTGCCGGCGCGCCCGGCAAACAGCAGTGCCGTCACCACTGGCCCGAGTTCGCGAACCAGCGACAAGTTGACCACCAACCCGAGCGACTCGGCCGCGCCGTACTTCACCAGGGCGTAATACATCTGCAGCGCGAGCACAAATCCGACCGCCAAGCCCGACGCCATGATGATGACGAGCGAACGGTTGCCGATCGCGTGCACTTGCGCCACCACGAGGTACGGCCGGCGCATCGCCAGCGGCAAGTTGCGCATCAGGTCGGTGAAAAAGTAGGCGTGGTGACCCAGCGAATACATCACGTCCAGGACGATCCGGCCGAGCGAGGCGACCATGGCGGTCATGCGTTGACACCCAGTTCCTCGGCCAGCGGCCGGGCCGGGTAATGAAAGCGAACCGGGCCGTCGGGCTCACCGCGAATGAATTGCCGCACTTCCGGGTCTTCCGACGCGTTCAGCTCCGCCGGCTTGCCGTGCGCCACGACGCGCCCTTGCGACGACAACAAATATGCGTAATCGCAAATGCTGAAGCACTCTTGCACGTCGTGCGAGACGATCAGCGACGTCGCGCCGGTTGTGTCATTCAGGGTGCGGATCAGGTTCGCTGCGACGGCCATCGAAATCGGGTCGAGCCCGGCGAAAGGCTCGTCATACATGATGACTTCCGGATCCAATGCAATGGCCCGCGCCAGCGCGACGCGGCGTGCCATGCCGCCGGATATTTCGGAAATCCGCAACGGCGCAGCGCCGCGCAGGCCCACCGCGTTGAGTTTCATCAACACGATGTCGCGAATCATCGTCTCGTCCAGATTGGTGTGTTCACGCAGCGGGAAGGCAACGTTTTCGAACACCGTCAGATCGGTAAATAAGGCGCCAAACTGGAACAGCATTCCCAGGCGGCGGCGCAACCGAAAGAGTTGCTCGATGTTGCGCGCGTCGACCACTTCGCCGTCGAAGCGCACCGTGCCCTGGGTTGCAGGATGCACACCACCGATGAGCCTGAGCAGCGTCGTTTTGCCACAGCCCGAGCCACCAAGGATCGACGTGACTTTGCCGCGACCGAAGCGCAGGGATACGTCATTGAGGATCGTCCGGCCCTTGTCGTAGCCGAAGGTGACGTGGTCGATTTCGATGAGGGTGTCTGAACTCACTCGCCGTGGAGCCGGGCATGCCGGCAGCAGTTCGGTGGTAGGCCTTGGAGAATGGACCAGATCGAGTCGGTCTTTGAGCCGAAATGATTGTCGCACGCATTCTCGACAGCCCGCCCCGCTGCGGGGCCTTGCAGAGTTGACGGCGCAACAGCCAAGCGGACGGCGCGATTCAGCGAGACGCGCTGCCGGCCTCAAAGGTCACTTCGACCCGAATCTTCGAACGAACCGGCAAACCGTCGACCAGGCCCGGAGTGAACATCGCATCCATGAACGCAGAGCGCGCAGCCTCCCGCATCTCAGGTGGAAACGCTTGGCTCTCGACACGAACCCTTACAACCTTGCCCGTTTCATCGATGAACAGCGAAAGTATTCCGGTGTGTGTTCCGGAAACACCGGGGACGCTTGGAAATTCAATCAGCACCGGCGCGGCAGGCGAGGGGCCCACATCGAGCGCGTCGCGCGAGAAAAAATCTGCATCGGCCAACGCGCCCGGCATTCGAAGTACCAGGCCAGTCGCCGGAGGAGAAGCTTTTTCGTTGTCAGCGCCGGCTGCCACATGCAAGTGGCGGCCGGCGAGTTCCGGGCTTCGGATCGGCGCAGGCGCATCTACCGGAGCACCTGCCGCCAGACGAGCCTCTGCCGGCCTACTCCCATCTGCATTCGCCGAACTCGCGTTCGGCGCGGGCACCGTGCGTACCCGGACTGCGTGAAGTGCCGAGGGCTCACCCGCACCGGGGGGGGCCTGCTGCCCTCGTACGGGTACAGAAAACACGACCGCGTGCAAACTCACAGCCAGCGCGGCGCTCACCAGAACCGGCTCGAGTTGGTGCATCTTTCGAATCCACCACAAACGCGCAGACGTTGCAACGCCAGCGCCCTGCAGTTCCAAACTCAGTTGACGATCTCGCGCCATGAAGTGCGTTTGGTCGTACCGGTACTGCTTGTCGGAGTGGGGACCACGCTGCTTCCTGTGTTGCCAGCGTTGTCCACGGTAATGGTAATCGTGTCACCCGATCCCGCAGCGCCGCCCGCCACCTGAAGTTGCACAAAGCTCAAACCAACGATCATCGTATTGCCCAGCCAATTGCCGACGGTGTTGGAACCGTTGTACGCGCTGCCGCCGGTGCCGATGTCAAATCGATAGAGGAACGAGGATCCGCCGATGACGCATGCATCGTCGCTCGGGATGTTTGCGGCCACGGTCAAGGTATTGAAGATGAGTTGCGGGTCGACGTTGACGCGCTCCCCCGATGAAATCAGGTCCACGAACCATCCGTTCTTTGTCGACCAGTTGACGGGGTTCTTGGTGCCGGTCTTGATGATGGCGCCGTTGGCATCGGTTGTCTCGGTCAGGGTCTGCTCCACCAAGGTCGAATTGTTGTGCACGTCACCGAGGCCCGTGGCGGTCAGGGGATCCTTCAAAGCGTAGACCGATTGCACCGCCGTGTTGCTCAAGTCGGATGCACCCAAGTACCGACCCGTACCAACGTAGACTACGGGGTACTTCGTGGTGCTGTACGTGACTTCCGCGAGCGACACTTGCGTCGTGATCGGTTGCGGCACGCCACTCACTTGAAGATTCGCCAAGCGCAGCGCAGCACTGTTGGGCGCTACGATGTTGTCAATGTCGAACCGCCAGACGTTGCCCAGCAGGTCTCCGCCATAAAAGCGCTTGGCGGTGTTGTCGATGTTCGAATCGACCCAGACGTTGATCTTGGCAAGACCGCTCGGCGTGCCCACCGTACCCGCGGCGGTGCTGCCTGACGTAAAGGTCTGAATCGCCGTGATCTTCGAGCCGGTCAGGGCGTCTACAACGAACATGCGGCCGTTGCCGTCGCCACCCGACACATTATTGTTGTGGCCCGAGCCGAACACCACAACCCAGGTTCCATCCGCTCTCTTCGTGATAACGGGGTTGCCAAACGTCAGCCCGAGGTGCGTGTCGGTGAACTCCCACATCGCGACTGGATTGGTCGGGTCCGTGATGTCCAGCGCATAGTAGCTGCGCCCACCTGCGCCGAGGCCTCCCACAAGAATCGTCTTCCAATTCGTCCCGTCCCAGACGTCGCCAATTACCGGGGCGCCGTCCACAAGATACTGGTGAAGCGCAGCGTAGTTGAAGTCGGCCAGCTTGTAGAGGTTGGGCAACACAGCGGAAGGCATGAACGCCCAGCGTTCCTCACCCGTGCTGCCGTCAAAGGCGTGAAGCATTCCGTCATTCGCCGCAACAAACACGGTTCCCGGCCGACTGGCTTGAGTGCTCGCCCAGGCCGCATAGCCGTGCTCGGTGTAGCTGAACGGCGGCTTGGACACGTAAATTGGCGCCCCACCCACGATGTCGCCCAGGACACTGCCGCCGACCACCGTTGGGCTGCTGCGAGGACGGTAGAGCGGATTGTTGTCGATGCCCCGCAACCAGTTGACCAGGTTCGAACCCAGATTCGCCGCCGTAGTGTCCACCGTCGAACATTGCGACAAAGCGGGCGACTTGCTGCAGACGTTGTCGACATGCCCCGTAAGCGTGTCGGTGCCCAAATTGGCGTACGTAAAGTTGCGCAACTGGCCCATGTTTCCACTTGTGTTCTTGAAGTAATAAATCTGACGCGGCACATTGCCGGGCGCGCTGGCCGCGATGGCTGCAACCCTGGCGTCGAGTTTCGCCTTGGCGCTCCACGAAATCGTTGGCGTCGTCACCCCGTTGGTGGTGGTCGAGTCGATGACGCCAGTCACTGGATTGATCGTCAGTGCCACCACGTCGCCCGTCCAGAGGCCCGTCACATACTGAGCCACGAACAACTTGTTGTCGCCCAAGACAGGCTGAAGGTTGCTCGCCGCCGCCGCCGATGCCGAGCCGAGCTTCGCTTGAATGCCGGCCAGCGCGCCGTTCAAGCCGCTGGCCAAGGATGCCGGGTTCGTGGCGCTGAAGTACTGGCCGCGACCGTTGACGGCGGCGTGCCAGAGGTCGTCGATGTTCGCCGGGTTTTCGCCACTGCCGGCGACCGGCACAGGCCAATTGATCGTGCCCTGCTTCAGACCGAAGAAGTCGCCCGAGGTCTGCGTCAGGTAGTTCGGGTCGTACTTGAGAATGCCACTCGCCCCGAGACCCAGCGTGAATGTCGTCACGTGCTGCCAGGAAGCCGCGTCTGAACCACGCGGCGCAACATTGTTGGCACACACATCGTTCGAGACGGCCGGGGTTCCCACCGGAGCACCGGTGCAATTGCTCAAGCCCGCGGTGCGCAAGTCCGTCTGGTAGTAGTACATGGCGACGTCGGCCAGCGTATCGCTCGGCCCGCCGCCGGTTGTATTGACGACGGTGACCGAGGTATGCGCGCTGTCCACGGGAGGAAGCGTTCCCGCGACCGCCGGGCCCGGTGTTCCGGGGGTGGTCGTCGGTGTGCCCGGAGTCGGCGGCGGCGTGTTCGAGGTCGGGACGTTCGTGCTGGGCGCGCCCGCGACGGGATTCGACGGATTCGGGCTCGGCATCGCGACGCACGCATTCGACTTGACTGGAGCCCCGAAGTTGGTCGGGGTACCGAATACATTGCTCCCGGACGTGATCGTCGGCAGGCCCACGACCGGCGACGGCACGACAAGGTTGATCAGGTCGGTCGCCACTGTCGGGCTCGACGTCGTCGGTGTTCCGTCTACCGTCGGTGCCTGCGGGTTCGTCACGACACCATTCACGACGTCGAACGTGATCGTGTGCGGCGTCACCGTCATGGTGCTCGTGACGTCTCGCTGCTCCGCTGTGCTCGTTGTCGTGCTCACTGTCGTGGCAATCGACACCGTGCTCTCGTCGTAGCGTTGCTCCTGGGTAGTGAGCCTGACCTGGCCCGCAGAGCAGTCCGCCAATTTGCTGGTGCCGTTGGAAGTGTCGCTATTTGGACGGTACGTTGTTTGATAGGTAAACGTGTTTGCACTGGGCACAGAAGTGACAACAAACGTACCGTTGTAGAAGTTGTTGAGGTTGCTGTTCGTCGTGACGCCGGCGATCACCACAGAGTCGTTGACGTTGTACCCGTGATTGGTCAATCCCACCGTGATAGTACAGAGCAGCGGGGCTGGTGGGCCTGAGGTCCCGCAACGAGCGACTGATGAATTGCTGCGGGCAGTCGAGGTCCAGGTCGTATATTGATTTCGACTCCAGCCGGTGGCTGGCGTCGTCGTCGTCGTCACGCTTGTCGACGTATCGACAATCTGCACAGGCGTGAGCACCGTGCTCGTCGAAGTATTGGTCGTCGTCCAGGACTCTGTGATCGTCGCAGTACCGGAGATGCCATCGAACAGCGGCCGCAGGGCGGCTCCGTCCTGCTGACCTACGTTGGTGGAGTTGTCAAGAGCCTTGGGGCCGTAGCTCGATGACTCGTCACCTGTATTCCAATAGCCATCAGTCGACAGAATGTGAAAGTTCTTCTGGCATGAATACTGAACTGGGTCAACGGTCTGGCCCGAGCGCTTGTTCGCGAAATACTGGCCGACCTTTGAAAGCGCACCGCGCAATGGCGTCGAACTGTCCGGAGTGGCCGCGTTCAGCGCGGTGTAGAAGCTCAACTTCTGGGCAGCGTCAAAGTCGGCAATATTGACGAAGCCACTGCCGGTCACCGACGTCTTGCTGATCTTGTTGAAACCGACACGGTAATTGGCGTCGATGCCTTTGAACGCCAGGCTGACGCCGGTCTGCATCATCTTCATCCGGGTGCTGTAGTACGCAGACCAGTTGGCGTAGTTCTGGCGCTCATTGACAAAGCCTGCAGGGCCGGATGTGGCGCTCACAGAGGTCTTCGTGAATACATTGCTGCCCGGTGTGCTGCCGATGTTGCTCATGCACTCGTTGTGGAACGTGTCAGCCACAACACCGCTGGCAGTGAAGACCCAGCTGAGCTTGGGCTGGACTCCAGGGCTGCCGTAGGTGTAGTAGAAGGGTCGCGTATCGCCCCGAGCGATTCGCGGGCTGCCGCCGAGTGCCCCACTTCCTGACGTATCTATGACGTTGACCGTGAGGGTGGTTGCCGTTGTCGCCGTCAGCGTACCCACCATCCAATTGCTCTTGGTGGTGTTGCTGTAGATCGTGACCATCTCGCCAATCACGAAGTTGTTCCACGATGCCACCGTAACGGTGACCGGGCCGAGCCCAATCGTCGGTGCGGCTGAAGTGATGTTTTCGCGATCGTTCAAGTTGCCGGTATCGACGTCGAATGCCGACATGCTTCCGGCAGCGAGTGCAACTCCCGTCGAGTCGATTGGCAGCGGGTATTGAATCGACCGGTCGTAGGCGACGCCGTTGCACTGCGGAGACCAATAGCCATACTTGCCGCTGCTGCTCATGGTGTCGGGCATGTAGGCGCTGGCCATCGACCCCGAATCGTCGAGCGTGAACATCAAGTTGGGCTTGACGGCGGTGGGAGAGGAAGTGCTGAGCGGTGCTGTCGCAATGTCGGTGCTCGCGGCGAGCGACGCATCGGCCAGCCCCATGCAACTGATGCCGACGCAAAGGGCAAGCGACCACTTCAGTCGACCGAGGTGGCGGTATCGGGTAGTTCGCATTTCCTGATCTCCCTGTATTCGCTGCATGCTCAGAAGTGCACGATCGTCTCGGTGAAGCTCACCGTATTGCGCGCGCCTTTTGTGCGAACGATGATCCGGTAGTAAGGGCTCGTGACGAGCTTGCTGGGTCTCAGCTCAGTGCCGACGCGAACCTCGCCGCGTTGCACTGCGTCGGACAACGAGGCCGCAGCAGGCTTTGCACAGATGTTTGTTCCGCTCAGCGGGCCGGTCCCTTGGCAGAGACGGGAAATCACGAACTGCGTGCTGTTTCCGTTTGCCGAGACTGCCGGGGACGCCTGAAGACAAGAGCTGGCCGAAGCCACATTGGCACAGTTGTCCCCGTCCCAATCGACCCCCGCCAACGGCGTTGCGCTGCTCGATCTGCGGCCGGTGGCGTCGAGCAATTCCAGTGACGTAGCGTAGTAGCCATCTGCTGGGCTGTCTGCCTCCAACGAGGCCGATGCCAAGGTTGTCGGTGCCCGCAGCAAGGCGATGGCAAGCTCGGTGGCACTGCCGGCGGCGCTCGTTGCGTCCTGTTTGAATCCCAGGTTGCCGATCACTTGCGAGCTGGTGTTCACCGAACGGACCAGAGCGACTGCCGCCAACGACAGCGCAGTCAGCGCCAGCAATGAAAACAGCAACGACATCCCTCGCTGCGACAACCGCAGTTCCGGATTTCGAACCAAATTCCGATTCATGGTGCAGTTCGCTCCCTATGATCGCCAGACCATGTTGCGCAAGGGAACCACGGTTTCGAACAGCTTGTAGCGATAGCGCTTCCAATCCGTCAGGTGGTTCACATTGATCGTGAGGCAGGTGCTCGTCCCGCACGCGACTGCGCCTGTTGTCGCGGGAGTCGTGCCGACGTCCCACTGCAAATTGGCCGGCGTAACGTCTTCCTTTTCGAATTGGTCACTGCGCGCGACGACAACGACGCGGATCGCGATCACCTGCAGCCAAGTCGCGTTCGTTGTGGGTGTGACGCTGTCGTACACATCGACGACCCCATCCCCATTGGTGTCCTTCCCGTAGAGCGCCCGCATGTTGACGATGTCCGGCTGCACATCACGCGACGGCGGCAGGACACCGGGACTTGTGATGTCGAAGCTTTGCTGTTGCAGCGAAGTTCCGACAATTCCATAGCTGCTGTCCACCAGCGTTCCCAGGTTGATCAATACGCTGCCATCGGCGTAGGTCAGATTGGGCATGCCGGGTGTATTCCAACGGGCGGCGTCATCGACGCGAGGGACCGATTGGCCCGTAGGGACGCCTGTCGCCTGGAATACCCAGCACGGTTGGGTCCCGTCGATCCCGACCAGCGCCAAGTCGCTCTGCGCAATGCCCATCGACGCAGTCACCGGGAAGGCTTGCCCGCCTGCCGCATATGCCGGGGGAATGACCCGGGTGGGAACGGAGTAGCTTGACTTTGAACTCGCGATGATTCGAATCGAGTCACCTACCGCGTTCACTTCACCTGCCGCCACACGAGCGGCCTCAGCTGTGACTACCACCGGCACGAGGTTTGCGGGGAAGCGCGCAGGCGCCGCACCATTGAATCTTGCACTGATGGGGCAGCCCACCACACCAGGGCTGCTGGTGAGGCCGTAGCCGGCCATTTCCAGGTCGCGCGTGATGCTGTAGAGAGCCAACGCGCCGTTGACCTGGGCGTCGGAACCTCCCGTGGTAGTGCGCTTCTGCCCTTCGGCAACGAGCATGATTTGCGAGATCACGATGACTGCGAGCAATCCAATCAGCATGCCCACCATCAATTCGACCAAGGTGACGCCGCGCTGCCACTCCGTCCGGCGCGGCACTCCTCGAGCTGGCGGGCGCGTCATGGTGCGTTGAACGCGATCGTGCTTCGCGTTGTGAATGTGTGGATGCCCTCGTTGGGCTGGGTCCAGCTGATGGCAACAGTCACATTCGAACCAACTACGGTGACCGTAGCGGTTCCGGCCGGCAAGGTGCTGGCGACTTTGTCCGCCCAACTGTTGCACCGGGCATAGCCCGTGCACGCTACAACGCCACCACCCAAGGCGTAGCTGGCAACGTTGGGGCCGTCTGACCACATGGTCCCTATGACCTGCTGCGCCAGAAATGCGGCGTCGGCGCGATACTTCGCCGTACTTTGCGCCTTCGTCATCGTGGCCTGCAGGCCCACCAGGCCCAGCACACCAAAAGCGAAGATCAACAAGGCAACAAGCGCCTCGATCAGCATGAAGCCATTGGCCGCATGTTGGCGGCGACACTCTCGGTGGATTCCCTGAGCAGCGTTCATAGAGTCCTCAGCACCTGCGTGGATCGGTGACGCCAGCGTTCACGTCGCACAAGCGGATGACGCCGCCGGTTCCAACGAGAATTCGCAGCACTCGGTAATCCCCGCCAACTACTTCGTTGTCGACTTGAATCGTCGAGATCGGTGCTGCGTCGGCAACGCGACCAAAAGGATTGAAGGTAACCGTGTTCGCTGCGGTGTTTGTGGCGTCCACTGCAGTGACCACAACTCTGCGGGCACTGCTGCCACCGGCCGCCTTGTCGACAACCATGGGCGCCACTGTCTCGGAGGGAGCTGCGCCGCAGGCGCCAGCGGGGTTGTTGACGCTCACCACCCACGATGCTCCAGCTGCTGACAAAGCGCAGTTGTTGTCCAACAACGCCGGATCGGCCGGGGACGCTACCAAGGAGAAGCGCACGGCGCGATTCGATCGCACGGCTTCGACGCGCGCACGATTCAATCCAGCATAGATCGACTGTGCAGTGTTGCGAACATTGGTATTGCCGATCCACGTGCTAATGCTCGGTCCGGCCGCAACGGCGAGCAACCCGATGACGACGAAGACGACAACCAGTTCGATGAGCGTGACGCCACGCTGCAATGGTCTCGAGTTCAGCATTCGTCGCCTTTCGCTGCCCAACAGGTCTTGGCTACCGCGGTTCCCTTGAAGCTGGTGGTGGTTTGCGCTCCACTTTGATTGACCGTGTACACATGGCCCACCGCGGCGGCCGTGCTTCCCGTGGCCGTGATCGTGTACGACTGGCCGACGGGCACCGTGACCGGCAAGACACACGCATAGTTGAAGTACTTCCTGTTCGACGGAGAGAAGGTCGCCCATGAGGGGCCGCCGGCAACGTCAGCACATGCAGCCGCTCCATAGTTGCGGTTGTCTTGGTAGTACTGCTCCATCTTCACGCGGTAGTCCGACAACTGCGTGAATGCCTCGGGCAGTTGGCCGCGGCGCACGTAGTCTGTATAGGCCGGTATGGCAACCGACGAGAGAATCGCCACGATCGCAATCGTCACCATGAGCTCAATCAAGGTGAAGCCCCGACCGGGGTGGCGTGCTGAACTTGATGGCAATCTGATCCGGTACAACATGGCCGTCCTTTGTCTGAGTCGTTCGCGCTGATTCGGTCTCACGCACTTTGGCTTGAGCGGATTCTGCGGACGATGGCTCCGCAGCGCTGTGCAAAAGTGCGCAGATCGTGACCCCCCTCTGACGGGTGGAGTCGATAGCGATGACGAACGGTTGTGTTGCGACGGGAGGCGGCGTGGCGCGATCACACCGACATGTCACGGCGTCGCGCACGGTGCAAGCACAGGTTGCGGCGCGTGTTCAGATGTGTGGATTGAAGTCTCGAGCAGCCCTCACCGCGCCGGCACGCGGAGGGGCGCTTTTGATGCGTACCTCGCGTTGCGAGGACGACAGATTGCGCTCAGCGGGGCAGGCTGCTGCGCCCCATCAGGAACGCATCGACTGCATGTGCCGCTTGCCGTCCTTCGCGAATCGCCCAGACCACGAGGGACTGCCCACGCCGCATGTCGCCCGCGGCGAAGACCTTGTCGACGCTGGTGGCGTAGCCGCCTCGAAAGTCGGTGGTCGCGCGGGCGTTGCCCCGTGCGTCTTTCTCGACGCCAAAGCCATCGAGTACGCCGGCCACCGGGGCGATGAAGCCCATCGCTAGCAGCACCAGGTCTGCGGGAAGCGTCTTTTCGCTCGCGGCAACTTCCGTCATCTTCCCGCCCTGCCACTGCACGTACACAGTCTTGAGCGCCTTGACCTTGCCGCCCTTGCCGTCGTCCCTGTCGCCGATGAATTCCTTCGTCGCAATCGCGAATTCGCGCTCACACCCTTCTTCGTGGCTCGACGAGGTGCGCAGCTTGATCGGCCAGTAGGGCCAGACGAGCGGCTTGTTCTCGTGTTCGGGTGGCATGGGCAGCAACTCGAATTGGGTGACGCTTTTCGCGCCGTGGCGGTTGCTTGTTCCCACGCAGTCGCTGCCGGTGTCGCCGCCGCCGATCACGATCACGTGTTTGCCATCGGCACGCAATTGATTCGCGATCTTGGCGCCACCATTGACACGGTTCTGCTGCGGAAGGAACTCCATCGCGAAATGCACGCCGTCAAGGTTGCGTCCCGGCACGGGCAAATCTCGCGACTGCTCAGCGCCGCCGCACAGAAGCACAGCGTCGAACTGCGCGCCTAACTCTGCTGGGCTGATTTGCTGCACGGCCAGGTTCGTCACTTTGCTGCTGGCGGGCAACTCGCCGACCAGCACGCCAGTGCGGAACTGGACGCCTTCGGCCAGCATTTGCTCGACGCGCCTATCGATGTGCGACTTGGCGAGCTTGAAGTCGGGGATGCCGTAGCGCAGCAGACCACCGATGGCGTCGTTCTTCTCGAACACGGTTACCGCGTGGCCGGCGCGCGCAAGTTGTTGCGCGGCAGCCAGGCCGGCTGGGCCCGAACCGACGACGGCGATGCGCTTGCCGGTGACGTGTTTCGCGGGGCGGGGCAGCACCCAACCTTCATCCCAGGCGCGGTCGATGATCGCGTGTTCGATGCTCTTGATTCCGATGGCGTCATCATTGACATTGAGCGTGCACGCGGCTTCGCACGGCGCCGGGCAAATGCGGCCGGTGAACTCCGGAAAATTGTTCGTCGAATGCAGAACGTCGATGGCATTGCGCCAGTCGCCGCGGTACACGAGGTCGTTGAAGTCCGGGATGATGTTGTTCACCGGGCAGCCGCTGTTGCAAAACGGCGTGCCGCAGTCCATGCAGCGCGCGCTCTGGATCTTCGCCTCGTCCTGCTTCAACGTGATTACGAATTCGTCGTAGTTCTTGATCCGCTTGGCGACAGGCTCGTAGCCTTCTTCGAGCCGCGCGTATTCCATGAAGCCGGTGACTTTTCCCATGCTATTGTTCTCGTTCGTTCTTTGGGGTACGCGCCTATTTGGCCGGAACGGTTTTTTCCGTCTTCGCGGCCTTGTCGCTGTTGCGCCGTTTGATCGCGGAATCCACTGGCGTCTCGATTGGCGTTTGCGGAGCGACGGCTGTCGCGATTGGCTTGGCCGCCAGTTCGGCGAGGGCTCGCTTGTATTCAGCGGGGAATACTTTGACGAACTTGCCGCGTGACTCTACCCAATGGTCGAGGATGTGCCGGGCGCGCAGGCTGCCGGTCCATTTGTAGTGCCCCTCGATCAACCCGCGCAGCAGTGCCTCGTCGTTGCTCCCCTTGTGCCACAAGGCGCGGTCCAGCGACACTTCTTGCTCTGCGCTGCTCGTCACCGGGCCGAGGCCGACCATCGAGGTGTTGCAGCGTCGCGCGAACTGGCCGTCTTCGTCGAAGACGTAGGCGATGCCGCCGCTCATTCCGGCGGCGAAGTTGCGGCCAGTCTTGCCGAGCACAACGACGGTCCCGCCGGTCATGTATTCGCACCCGTGGTCGCCTGTCCCTTCGACAACTGCGGTAGCGCCCGACAGGCGCACCGCGAAACGCTCCCCCGCCACGCCGCGGAAGAACGCCTCGCCGCTCGTTGCGCCGTAGAGAACGGTGTTGCCGACGATGATGTTGGCGGTGGAGTCGCCGCGAAAGTCGATGCTCGGTCGGATCGCGATGCGCCCGCCGCTCAATCCCTTGCCGGTGTAGTCGTTGGCGTCGCCGATCAGGTACAGCGTGATGCCTTTGGCGAGAAACGCACCGAAACTCTGCCCGCCCGAGCCCTCCATCTGGATGAAGATGGTGTCGTCGGGCAGCCCTTGCGGGTGCAAGCGGATCAATTCGCCGGAGAGCATCGCGCCCACGGTGCGGTTCACGTTGCGCGTGGCTTCGATGAGCTGCACCTTTTCGCCGCGGTCCAGCGCCGGGCGGCACTTTTCGATGAGCTTGACGTCGAGCGCCTTGGCGAGGCCGTGGTCCTGTTCGGTGACTTGGCGCCGCGCGACTTCGGCCGGCGCGGAGGGCTGGTGGAAGATGCGGCTGAAGTCCAGGCCCTTTGCTTTCCAGTGCGCAATTCCCTTTTTCGTGTCGAGCAGGTCGACGCAGCCAATGAGGTCGTCGAACTTTCGAATGCCGAGCTGCGCCATGATGCTGCGCGCCTCTTCCGCGACGAAGAAGAAGAAGTTGACGACGTGCTCCGGTCGCCCCTGGAACTTGGCGCGCAGCACCGGGTCTTGCGTCGCCACGCCCACCGGACACGTGTTGAGGTGGCACTTGCGCATCATGATGCAGCCCTGCGCAACCAGCGGCGCGGTGGCGAAGCCGAATTCGTCAGCGCCGAGCAGCGCGCCGACCACGACGTCGCGGCCTGTCTTCATTTGCCCATCAGCCTGCACCCGGATGCGGCCGCGCAAGCGGTTCAGCACGAGCGTCTGCTGGGTTTCCGCGAGACCCAGTTCCCAGGGCGTGCCGGCGTGTTTGATTGAACTCCACGGCGATGCGCCCGTGCCACCGTCATGGCCGGCGATCACGACGTGGTCCGCCTTGGCCTTGGCGACACCCGCTGCGACCGTTCCCACGCCCACTTCACTGACGAGTTTGACGCTGATGCTGGCTCGCGAATTCGCATTCTTCAGGTCGTGAATGAGTTGCGCGAGGTCTTCGATGGAGTAGATGTCGTGGTGCGGCGGCGGCGAGATGAGGCCCACGCCGGGTACCGAGTAGCGCAGCATGCCGATGTAGTCGCTGACTTTTCCGCCCGGCAATTGACCGCCTTCACCGGGCTTGGCGCCTTGCGCCATCTTGATCTGGATCTGGTCGGCACTGACAAGGTATTCCGTCGTGACGCCGAAGCGCCCCGAAGCCACTTGTTTGATCTTGCTGCGCAGTGAGTCGCCTTGTTGCAACGCGTAGTCGGAGGCGACGACACCCGCGCCGAGCACGTCGCTGAGCTTGGTGCCGGTGATGACGGGGATGCCTTTCAGTTCATTGCGATAGCGAGCCGGGTCTTCGCCGCCCTCTCCCGTATTGCTCTTGCCACCGATGCGGTTCATCGCCACGGCGAGCGTCGTGTGGGCTTCCGTGG
>JBEBHW010000300.1:0-5088 GCA_040081145.1 Burkholderiaceae bacterium | reverse complement strand
GTCGTCGGCGAGCGCGATGCCGCGCCGACCCGGCCCGGCACTCTGGGCCAGGAGGGTGGCCGCGTCAAGCTGGGTCGCATCGAGGTAGTTGATCGCGACTTGCCAGCCCTCGGCGATGAAGCGGCGCGCCGTGGCGGCACCCAGGCCCGACGCGGCGCCGGTGATGAGGATGGAGCGGGGTGATGAGTTCATGTGGCAGGTCTCGCGGGATGTGACGAAGGCAGTTCGCGCCTCGGGGGCGCGCAGGCGCGCAGCGTAACCCAGCCGGCGGCGCTGGCGCGAGTGCCGAGTGGAGCAGTGATAGGCTGCGCGCCATGCGAATCTTCAGCGCCTCGTTTGCCACCGAAACAAATACGTTCGCTCCCATGCCCACCGGCATGGCGTCGTTCAAGGAGCGCGGCTACTTCGCTGCCGGCGAGCACCCGGAGCAGATGCAGTTCTTCGCCGCGCCGCTCTGGGCGGCGCGGTTGCGCGGCGCAGCGCGCGGCTGGACCCTGATCGAGGGCATGGTCGCCGCGGCGCAACCCTCCGGCGTGGTCACGCGGGCCGCATACGAGGCCCTGCGCGACGAGCTGCTCGGCGACCTGCGCGCCGCGTTGCCGGTGGACGTGGTGGTGCTGGGCCTGCACGGCGCGATGGTCGCGCAGGGTTATGACGATTGCGAGGGCGATCTGCTCGAGCATGTGCGCGGCATCGTCGGCCCGCGCGTCGTGGTCGGCGCCGAGCTCGACCCGCACTGCCACTTGAGCGAGCGCATGGTGACGCATGCCGACTTGCTGATTGCGTTCAAGGAGTATCCGCACACTGACGCGCTCGATCGAGCCTTCGAACTCGTCGACCTGTGCGTCGCCCAGGCCGAAGGTCGCATCCGGCCGGTGCCCGCCGTTGCCGATGCGCACATGATCAGCGTGATCCACACGACGCGCGAGCCGGGCCGTGGCCTCGTCGACCGCGTGAAGGCGCTGGAAGGGCAGGGCGGGGTGCTCTCGATTTCGCTCGTGCACGGTTTTCCGTGGGGCGATGTGCCCGACATGGGGAGCAAGGTGCTCGTCTACACCGACGGCAATGCGGAGCACGCGCAGACGCTGGCGCGCACGCTCGCCGATGAGCTGTTCCGCCTGCGCGAGCAGATGGTCAAGCCGTATCCCGGCATCGACGCGGCGTTGGACGAAGCGCTCGCCTTCGACGGCGGCCCGGTCGTGCTCGCCGACAGCGCCGACAATGCCGGCGGCGGCGCGGCGAGCGACGCCACTTTCATGCTGCGGCGTTTGATCGAGCGCGGCATAGTCAACGCCGCGCTTGGCCCGCTGTGGGACCCGCTCGCGGTGCGCATCGCCAGCGAAGCGGGTGTGGGCGCGGAGTTGATGCTGCGCGTCGGCGGCAAGGTCGGGCCGATGTCGGGCGACCCCATCGACTTGATGTGCACTGTCAAGGCACTGGAGGCCGACATGCAGATGAGCGGCCTGGGCACGCTGCAGGCGCTGGGCGACTGCGCGCTCGTCGAGGCCAGCGGCATCCAGATCGTCCTGAACAGCGTGCGCGGCCAGGCCATGGGCACCGACATGTTCACCCAGCTCGGCTGCGACCTGGGCGCGTGCAAGATGATCGTCGTCAAGTCGTCGCAGCACTTTTACGCGTCGTATTCAAAGATCGCGAAACACGTGATCTACGTCGACGCGCCGGGCACGGTGACGACGGATCTGAAGAGCCTGCCGTACCGCAAGATCAAACGGCCGAAGTGGCCGCTGTAGACCGGCCTGGCGACTGACTTACGGATCGAACGCATGACTCGAGCGGCCTGGAGCCCGCGTTTCAATCACCCGACGCCGCGGCGATCTGCCGTGCCGCGGCCTTCAACACCGGAATGAACCCCTTGAGCTTGGCAAAGGGCGTCCTGGCGCTTGGCACAGCCAGGCCAAGCCCAGCGAGCAAGCGCGCATCGTCCAGGCGGATCGGCACGGCGCAGCCGACGACGCCGGGAACGAACTCCTCGTTGCTCGTCGCCCAGCCGCATCTGCGCACCTCGTTCACGACGCTTCGCAGCTTGGGCCTGGAGACGATGGTTGCCGGAGTGAACTTGGCGAGGTCGGCGTTGTGCAGCCACCACTCGAAGTCCGGATCCACCATCTCGGCGAGAAACAATTTGCCGATCGAGGTGCACTGCAGCGGGGCGTGTTTACCCTGGTCGAAGTGCAGTCCAGCGGAGCGTGCGGCGCGCGCCGTGTCGACGTAGACGATTTCGTTCTCGACGCGCACGCCGATCTGGCAGGGCTCGCCCAGTTCCGCAGCAAGGGCGACGAGGATCTGATGGATCCGGTCCGAACGCAGTGCGGCCTGCGCCGCAGCCACTCCCAGATGCACCAGCGCCGCGCCGACGATCAGCTTTTTCGTGCCCAGCACACGTTTCACGAGATTGCGCTTTTCCAGCTGCGCCGCCAGGCGGTGCACCGTCGTCACGGGAAGCCCACACTGCGCCGCGATTTCCGTGATCGACGCCGGGCGCGCCGCTTCGGCGAGTGCCGTCAGCACCGCGAGCGCACGGTCAAGCGGTTGATCGAGGGCGGCATCGGCGCGCGTTGTGGGCATGGGCTCTCCTTCGCAAACTACGCATTGACCGGATCACGAACTCGGAATACAAATGCGATAGATCAGGAAGAAAACTTCCGGATTTCGGAATCGCATTTCACCACACCTTCGAGGAGACGACATGGATGCACTCTGGTTCGCAAAGCTGCGCTTCGTCGCGGCAGCGCTGCTCGCTGCCCTGGGCATCGTGGCCGCAGGTCCCACGGCGGCGCAGGCGCCGACGTCGCGGCTCGACGAAATCGTCAAGCGCGACAAGCTGATCGTCGCGACCTTCGGCACGGCGCCGCCGTTTTGTTACACGGACGAGACGGGCAAGCTTGTCGGCTTCGACATCGACATCGCGCGCCTCATCGCCAAGTCGCTGCTCGGTGACGAAAACAAGATCGAGTTCGTCACCGTGACGAGCGAAGGGCGCTGGCCCGCGGTGAACTCCGGCCGTGCCGACATCGGCCTGGCGTCGACCACCGTCTACCCGGACCGGGCGCTGCGCGTCGCGTTCAGTCGCCCCTACATCGATTCGAGCATTTCGATCCTGGTGCGCAAGGACGCGAATGTGAATACGCTGGCCGAGCTGAACAACGCCAAGTTCACGCTGGCCAACCTGAGCAACCCGCAGATGGCGGACCGGCAGAAGCGCTTCATCCCCAACGTCAAGGTGCTCACCTTCGATACGCCCAGTGCGCTCTTCACGGCGGTCAAGTCGGGCCAGGCGCAGGCGATGCAAATGGACACGCCGGTGCTGAACTGGTACGCGAGCACCAACAAAGACCTCGCCGTGCTGCGCGAAAACCTGGCGGTGACGCAAGGCAACGCGATCTTCATGAAGCCGGGCGACTTCACGCTCTGGCTGTGGCTGGACACGACGGTGCAGGAGATGACCGTCGGCTCGCGCTACACGGAATACTCCGACATCTATCGCAAGTGGTTCGGGCGCAACCCGCCTGCGCAGCGCTTCTACAACGAAGCGCAGAAGTGACGCGGCGCACCGCTGCGGCCTCCTGAGGGGTGGGTCTTGCCGGACCTGGGTTTTCTGCTGCGCATTGCGCCCACGCTGGCGCAGGGCTTGCTCATGACGCTGGCGCTGGCGCTGCCCGCCATCGTGCTCGCCTCGCTGTGGGGCGTGCCCATCGTGATGGGGTTGATGTCGCGCTCGCGAGTTCTCGCGGTGCTGGCACGCAGCTACGTGGAGGTGGTGCGCAATACGCCGGTGCTGGTGCAGATGTTCTTCATCTTCTTCGGCTCGGGCGTGCTGGGTTACCCGCTCGACGGCTTCACTTCGGGGCTGCTCGCGCTCGTGCTGCAGAACGGCGCTTACGCGGCTGAAGTTTATCGGGGCGGCATCCGCTCGATCTCGGTGCGCCAGGCCGAAGCCGGCATTGCGCTGGGCCTGACGCCGGCGGCGGCGTTTCGCATCATCGTTTTGCCCCAGGCGCTGCGCAAAGTCATTCCGCCGTTGTCCAACCAGGGCGTGCTGATCATCAAGGACACGTCGCTCGTGGCGACGATCTCCGTGGCGGAGATGACGTTTCACGCGCGCCTGCTCGCCGACCGCACTGCCGCGGTCTTCGAAATCTTCTTCACGCTCGCGCTGTTCTATCTCGCCTTGACTGCGCTGTTCGCAGGTGGCATGCGCCTGCTCGAGCGGCGCGTGCGGATCGCCTGATGGACTTGCTTCTCGTCAGCCTGCCCCTGCTGGCCCGCGGCACTGCGATCACCTTGTATTTGTCGGCGGGCGCGATCCTGCTCGCCACCTTGCTTGGCATGGGGCTCGCGCTCGCCCAGCTCTACGCCGGCGCGGTGGCGCGCGCGGGCGTGGAGGTTTATCTGTACCTGATGCGCGGCGTGCCCTTGCTCGTCTTGCTGTTCGCGATGTACTACGCCTTGCCTTACGCGGGCGTGCAGATCGAACCGTTGAGCGGCGGCATCGTCGTCGTCGCCGCCTACTTCTCGGCGTTCATGGCCGAAGTGTTCCGCGCCGCCGTGCTCTCGGTGCCGCTCGCGCAGTGGGAAGCGGGCCGCGCGATCGGCCTGACCGCGCCGCGCATCTTCATCGACGTGGTGCTGCACCAGGCCTTGCGCGCCGCGGGCCCGCCTTTCATCAACACCTGCATCATGGTCGTGAAGGGTACGTCGCTCGTCGCAATCATCGGGCTGGCGGACATCACCTACATCGGGCGGCAGATCGTCGAGCGGACCCTGGCGCCGTTTGTCATCTTCGGCGCAGTGGCGGCGGTGTACTTCGTCATCTGCTTCGCCCTTTCGCGCGTTGGCCAGCGCCTCGAACAACGCTTGAACTATGTCCACTGAGACCGCAGCAACCGGTTCCGCGGAGATCGCCATTCGCGACGTGTCCAAATGGTTCGGCGAGAACCAGGTCCTCAAGCACGTCAATGCCGAGGTGCAGAAGGGCGAAGCCGTCGTCGTGATCGGGCCCAGCGGCTCGGGCAAGACGACGCTGCTGCGCTGCATCAACCTGCTCGAGGAGTTTCAGCAAGGCGAAAT
>JBEBHW010000299.1:0-5091 GCA_040081145.1 Burkholderiaceae bacterium | reverse complement strand
TCGGCGGAGATTTCGGGCAGTGCCACTGCGGTCTGCGGCTTCAGCTTGACGGGCCGGGCGAGGTAGTCGTAGGTGAGCAGCGGCTCGAAGATGTTCGCCGCGACCGTCATTGAGTTGAAGTCCCCGATCTGTGGCGGATCGAAGCCGGTTTCGGCGACGTTGAAGGCGACCCGCAGGGTTTTGGGTTTGCGTGGCTCGCTGGCCGCCAGTCCCCGCGACGCTGGCGCAGCGGCCAGCAACGCCGCTGAGCCACGAAGTAAGTGACGCCGCTGCATGGCGAATCGCCGCCGTCAGTTCACCTTCGGCCGCAATACCGGGTCGACGTCGACGTACTGCCAGAACTGCCGGCTGAACGGGTGGCGGCGGTAGCCCTGCAGCCACGGTTGCGTCAAGTCCGTGACGATGCGGTGCACGTTGTATTTGTGGGGCACCAGCGCCGTCACGATCTTCAACGCCTCGTGCAATAACGCGAGTCGCTCGGGGCCATCGGGCATGGCCTGCATGCGCTCGTAAATTTCGTCGAAGCGCGCGTGCTTGAAACGCGGCAGGTTCTGGCCGCCCGCGCCAGGCCCGTAAAGAAGCTGCAACGCTCCCTGCGCGTCGGGGTCGGCGGCGGTGTAGCCGAGTTGCCAGATCATCAACTGCCCGGCACGCGCCATCTTCAACTGCTCGGGCCACTGGCCCTTGAACATGGTCAGGCGCAGGCCGACGGCGTCCATGTTCTTTTTCCACAGCTCGTCGAACTGGCGCGACAGCTCGTCGGGCTGCGTCGCGTAGGACAGCGTCAATGGTTTGCCGTCGGGCAGGTCGCGCCAGCCGTCGCCGTCACGGTCGATGTAGCCAACATGTCGAGCAGCGCCTTGGCGCGGGCTGGGTCGTAGTCGCTGTTCTCGCTCTTGTAGTTCGGGTCATAGCCCCAGGTGTCGGGCGAGACCACCGTCTGCGCAGGAATCGCCTGGCCGCGGCGCAGCAGGCCGATTTCGCGCGACACATCGGTGGCCAGACTGATCGCGCGGCGCAGCGCCACTCTTTCCGGCGTGTAGCCCCCAACCAGCGGGTCTTCCATGTTGAAGTAATACAGCGTGCGATCGGAATTGACGACGCGGTGCAGGCCCACGCCGCGCTTGGCGAGGTTGGGCGCAAGTTTGCCTTTGGGCGCGGCGACGCCGGAGAACTCCAGCGGTACCGGCAGAAGATCGAACTGCTCGTTCAGAAACGCCAGCCAGCGCGGCTGGCTCACCTCGATGATGCTGATCTCAACCCGGTCCACCATCGGCAAACGCCGGCCCTTGAAGCGCACCAGCATGGCCTGGCCGTCGGTGTCGTCGGCATTCGGCTTGGCGTCGAACGACGCCTCGCGAAACGCCGGGTTTCGCTCCAGCACGATGAGCGAACTTCGCCGCCATTGCTTGAGCATGAACGGCCCGGTTCCCACCGGGTGTTCCATCATCTTGTCGCCGTAGAACTCCACCACTTCGCGCGCCACCGCCCCGTACAGATCGCCCCCCGACAAGTAGTAAATGAAGCGGGGGCGTGGCGTGTCCAGCCTGAACTGCACGGTGTAGCGGTCCAGCGCGCGTATGCCTTCGACCTCGCTGTCGTAGTCGAACGGCGTCTTGGTTTGCAGTGCACGCTGGCGCAGCGCGTCGACGCCGATGACGCCTTGCTCCTTGAAACCCGAATACACAGGGCTCTTGTTGACCGGGTCGAAAAAGCGTTTCCACGAGTAGACAAAGTCCTGCGCCACCAATTCACGCTGCTTGCCCTTGAACGCCGGGTCGTCAGCGAAGTAGATGCCAGGCTTGATGCGCACCGTCCAGACCCTGAAATCGTTGCTGACCTCGGGCATCTCGGCCGCGACATTCGGGCGCACGAGGTAAGGACGCGCCAGATAGTCATAGTGATACAGGGCGTCGAAGATATGGCCGGTGACGGTGCGCGAATAGGTGTCGTTGATTTGGGCTGGGTCAAAGCCGGTTTCGGCCGCTGGGAACGAATAGCGGAACACGCGTGGCGCGGCGCCATCGGCTGCGCCCGCGGAACCCGCGGCGAGCGCCCAGACGACGGCGAAGATCGCGAACCAACGCCTCACTTCACCTCCCTGCGCTGCACAGCCAGATCAATGTCCACAAACTTCCAGAACTCGCGAATGAAAGGATTGCGCTTGTAGCCCACCACCCACGGATGCATCAAGTCGGTGGCGATGCGATGCCCGCTGATCTTGTACGGCACATACGCGACCATCAATTTGCTCGCTGCTTGCATCACCGCTTGACGCTCGGGTCCGTCAGGCATCTTGTTTTGCCGGATGTAGAGCTCGTTGAACGCCGGCAGGTCAAAGCGCGCGTGATTCGCCTGGCCCTTGTTCGGGCCGTAGCCGAGCGCGAGGAAGGTGTCGCCGTCGGGGCTGGCGGCGAGCCAGCCCACGCCCCACATCATCAGCTTGCCGTTGCGCGAGGCCTTCAGGTTCTCCGGCCACTTGGCGCTCTTGAAGACGATGCGCAGTCGCACGGCCTTCATGCTCTTGGCCCACAACTCGATCAGCTGACGCGACAACTGGTCGGGCTGGGTCGCATACTCGAGGACCAAGGGCGAACCGTCGGGCTGCTCGCGCCAGCCATCAGCGTCGCGGTCGACATATCCGTACAAGTCGAGCAAGGCCTTGGCGCGCGGCACGTCGAAGTCGCTCATCTCCGTCTTGAGGCTCGCGTCGTAGCCGAACACGAGGGGCGCGATCGCGCCTTGCGCAAGCACCGCCTGATTCTTACGCACCAGGCGAATCTCTTCGTCGCTGTTGTAGGCCAGTGCGATGGCGCGGCGCAACGCCACTTTGGCCGGGCTGTTGCCGCCCACGATCGGATTTTCCTGATTGAACAAGGCCGCGAGCGTCACGTCCACCAGCGGTGCCTGGTCCATCTTGATGCCGCGTTTGGCCAGGTTCGGCGCCAGCCTGTTGTTCGGAATGACGACGTTCGCAAACTCGTTGGGCAACCGGTCCATGAAGTCGCTTTGCGCGTTGAGAAACGACAGCCAACGGGGTTGGGTTTCTTCGATGATGGCGATCTCAACCCGATCCAGCATCGGCAACCGTTTGCCTTGCATCGCCTGGGCAATGGCCATCGCCTGCGGATCGTCGGGGCTCGGGCGCTCGTCGTAAATCTCCTCCCGGTAGCGCGGGTTGCGCTCGAGCACGATGCGCGAACTGCGCCGCCACTCGGCGAGGCGGAAAGGCCCCGTGCCGACAGGGTGCTCCATGATCTTGTCGGCGTAGAACTCGACCACTTCGCGCGCCATCGCGCCAAACGCCGAGCTGTCGGTCAACAAGGCCTGGTGAAATCGCGGCGAGGGCTCAGCAAGGCGGAACTGGAGCGTGTAGCGGTCCAGCGCCCGCACGCCTTGCACTTCGACGTCGTAGGGGAAGGGCTGTTTGGTGTCGAGCGCCTTCTTGCGCAGCTCCGACAAGCCGAGCAGGCGCGCGTTTTCCAGCAGGTAGAGGTTCGGGCTCTTCCAGCGCGGGTCGTAGTGGCGCTTGATCGAGTAGACGTAGTCGGCGGCCGTCAACTCGCGCGCCGCACCCTTGAACGCGGCGTCGTCGGCAAAGAAGATGCCGGGTCTGATGCGCAAGGTGAAGGTCATGAAGTCGGCAGAGATGTCGGGCAGCGCTTGCGCAGTCAGCGGCTTCAGCGTGAAGGGCCGCGCCAGGTAGTCGAAAGCGAGCAGCGATTCGAAGATTCCTGCGGCGACGGTGCGTGAGTACAAATCGCTGATTTGCGCCGGGTCGAACCCGGTTTCGGCCACCGGGAAGGCGTAGCGCAGCACTTTCGGGCTGCTCGCCTGCGGCACCTGCGCTGCGGAATGCGTTGTCGCGAGCGCCGCCGCGGCGACAACGAGCCAGACCCGGACCGCTGCGTGCCACCGTACCGCCGGAATCGCCACCTGAGCTCCTTGTGAAACGCGGGCCAGCCCACCCGGCAAGTCTAGGTCCAGTGCACCGCGTCGCGCCAGCGGAGTCACCCGGATCGGGCGAGGGCAAATTCGGATGAGGCAGGCATGCAGCGTCGCTTAGACTGCGCAGCGCCAACGCTCGCGCTCCAAGAACCCCTCACCGCGACCCCACCCACCGCGCCACACGCACCGCATGGCCGCCTACCTGATCCGGCGCCTCTGGCAAATGATCCCGACGCTGATCGGCGTCGTGCTGCTCGTGTTCTTTTTGTTCAAGTACTTCGGCGGCGACCCGGCGGAAATTCTGGGAGGCTTGAACGCCTCGCCGGAACAGATCCAGGCGATCCGCGACCAGTTGGGCCTGAACCAGCCCGTGTGGGAGCAGCTCGCGATCTTCTTCAAGCAAATCGTCACCTTCGAATGGGGCAAGAGCTGGGCGACGAACGAGTCGGTGGCGAACCTGTTCATGACGCGCCTGCCCGCCACCCTGACGGTGATGGTGCCTATCCTGCTGCTCGACGTGCTGCTCGCGATTCCCTTTGCGATGGCAGTGGCGTCGGTGCGCGGCTCGCTCACGGATCGCACGCTGATGGTCGTCACCACCGTCGCGCTGTCGATCTCGTTCCTGGTGTACGTGATCGTCGGCCAGTACCTGTTCGCGTTCCAGTTCGGCTGGTTCCCGGTGCAGGGCTGGAGCGACAGCACGCTCACGAATCTGCTCGTCTACACGCCGCTGCCGGTGCTGCTCGCGGTGCTCGTCGGCCTGGCGCCGCAGATGCGGCTCTACCGCACCTTTTTTCTCGACGAGATCGGCCAGGACTATGTGCGCACCGCGCGCGCCAAAGGGTTGACCGAGCGCACGATTCTGCTCAAGCACGTGCTGCGCAACGCACTGATCCCGATCCTGACGAACGTCGCGGTCGCGTTGCCGGGAATCTTTGTCGGCTCGTTCCTGATCGAGACCTTCTTTTCGATTCCTGGACTCGGCCGCGAAGTGCTGCTCGCCGTGAACCGCAGCGACTACCCCGTCATTCAAGCGGTGACGATTTACATCGCTGTGATCACGATGTTCGTCAACCTGGTCACCGATGTCTTGTACAAAGTGGCCGACCCGCGCGTTGTTTTGAAATGAGCGCCGTCTTGATG
>JBEBHW010000298.1:0-5111 GCA_040081145.1 Burkholderiaceae bacterium | reverse complement strand
GCGTCGTCGCCGGCCTGGACGACGTGCGCCTGCCTGGTGACCTGCAGGAGTTCGATTGCCGCAACAACCGGCTCGCCTGGCTCGCCCTGCAGCAAGACAGCCTGCTGGATGCCGTGCAGCGCGCCCGCGCGCGCTGGGGTGCACCGCGCATCGCCGTGCTGCTGGGTACGAGCACGTCGGGCTTGCTCCAGACCGAACTCGCGTACCGGCGCCGCGGCGCCGACGGCGCGTTGCCCGCGGATTTTCTGTATGCGCCCACGCACAACACGAATTCGGTGGCGGCATTCGTCTCGCAGGCGTTGCGGCTGGACGGGCCGAGCTGGGTCGTGTCCACCGCGTGTTCGTCCAGCGCCAAGGTGTTTGCCAGCGCGGCGCGGCTCATCGCTGCGGGGCTGGTCGACGCCGCGCTCGTGGGCGGTGTGGACAGTCTGTGCCTGACGACGCTCTACGGCTTCAATTCGCTGGAGTTGTTGTCGCCCGAGGTGTGCCGCCCCTGGGACGCGCAGCGCCGCGGCTTGTCGCTCGGCGAGGGCGCCGCGTTTGCACTGATCGAACGCGATGCGCAAGCCAGCGGCAACGCCGCACAAGGCTGGCTGCTCGGTGCGGGCGAAAGCAACGACGGCTATCACATGAGTTCGCCGCATCCGCAAGGGCTGGGGGCCGTGCAAGCGATACGCGCGGCGCTCGCCGGCGCAGGCCTCGAGCCCGGCGCGATCGACTACGTGAACCTGCACGGCACGGCCACGCCAAACAACGACGCCGCCGAAGACGCCGCGGTGCACGCGGTGTTCGGTGCGGGCACGCCGTGCAGCTCGACGAAGGGCGCGACCGGCCACACGCTCGGCGCGGCCGGCGCCGTGGAAGCGGCAATCAGTCTGCTCGCGCTACGCCACGGCTTCATTCCCGCCGGGCTGAACCTGCGCAACCGCGATCCGGCGTTGCTGACGAATTACCTGCACGAGAACCGCAGCACCCCGTTGCGCCGCGTGCTGAGCAATTCTTTCGGCTTCGGCGGGTCCAACGCGAGCCTGGTGTTCGGGGTGCCGCCGTGAACCCGATCCGCGTCGACGTGCTCGCTGTGGGCATTCTCGGTCCCGGAATCGGCTCGTGGCCGCAGCTCGTCGAACTGCTGCGAGCCGGTCACGGTTTCGTCGACGCTGCGACGGTTTTGCCCGTGCCGATGCGCCTGCCCACCGCCGAACGGCGCCGCGCCGGCGCCGCGATCAAAGTGGCGATGGCGGTGGCCGATGAAGCCGTGGCGGCGGCAGGCGTGGACCCGCAATTCATCGCCACCGTCTTTACCGCGAGCAACGGCGAGGGTGCCAATTGCCACAACCTGTGCGAAACGCTGGCCAGCAGCGATCGATCGGTGTCGCCCACACGCTTCACGAACTCGGTGCACAACGCTGCGGCAGGCTACTGGCACATCGCGGTGGCGAGCCGCGCCGCGTCGACGAGCCTGTGCGGCTTCGACACGAGCTTCGGCGCCGGGCTGCTCGAAGCGATCGCGCAGGTCGCGACGACCAATGAGCCGGTGCTGCTCATCGCGACCGACACGCCTTACCCCGAACCGCTGCACGCCAAGCGCATCGTGCGCGACAACTTCGGCCTGGCCCTGGTCTTGACGCCACCCGGTGCGCGCGGCGCGCTGGCGCACTTGCAGTGCAGCCTGCACAGCGCGCCTCACGAAGGGCCCGCTGCGGCGTGCCGCGACAGCTATCTCGAAGGCCTGCGCAGCTCGCTGCCCGCGGCGGCGGGGCTCGCGCTCCTGGAGGCGCTCACGCAGGTCACGGCGGCGCGCCCTGAGCGGCGCATCGTCTTGGCGTGCCCGCCGGCCTTGCAATTGCACGTCGACCTGACCCCACCGTGATGCTCGGCGCGCCGCTCGCGCACACCGAGATCGCGCGCCTGATCCCGCACCAGGGGGCGATGTGCCTGCTCGCAGGCGTTGCGCAGTGGGACGCCGAATCGATCACCTGCCAGGCGCGCAACCACCGCGACCTCGCGCACCCCTTGCGCAGCTCGAGTGGCCTGCTCAGCACCTGCCTGATCGAGTACGCGGCACAAGCGATGGCGCTGCACGGCGCGCTGCGCGTCGGTGAGCCCATGCGCCCCGGGTTTCTCGCGGCGGCGCGCGATGTCCAGTTCACGCGGCTGCGCCTGGACGACCTGCCGCCGGCAAGCCCAGACGAATTGGGCATCATCGCGACCTGCCGCGCCGCCGACGCGCGCCAGCTGCTCTACGATTTCTCGGCCTTCCACGCCGGCGCGCTGCTCGCCTCAGGCCGGATCAGCGTCGCCTTGACTGCGCAGGAGTGACAAGAGCCATGAATCCAAACACCCTCAAACGCGCCCTCGTCACCGGTGCCAGCGGCGTGCTCGGCCGCGCCATAGCGCTGCGCCTGGCTCAAGCTGGCGCGCACGTGATCGTGCACGCCAACCAGCACATCGACGCGGCGCACGCCGTCGTCAAAGCCATCCACGCGGCGGGCGGGCAGGCGCAAGCGTGCAGCTTCGATCTGACCTCGCGCGAGGCGACTCACGCCGCGTGCGAGCAACTGCTGCAAGACGGGCCAGTGCAAATCCTCGTGAACAATGCCGGCACGCACGACGACGCGGCGTTTCCGGCGCTGCGCCAGCAGCAGTGGCAGCACGTCATCGACGTCTCGCTGAACGGCTTTTTCCACGTCACCCAGCCGCTCATGATGCCCATGATCCGCACGCGCTGGGGGCGGATCATCAACATCTCGTCGGTGAGCGCGATCGCGGGCAATCGTGGCCAGGTCAACTATGCGGCCGCCAAGGGCGCGTTGAACAGCGCAACCAAGGCGCTCGCCCTCGAAGTGGCGACGCGCGGCATCACCGTGAACGCCGTCGCGCCGGGAATCATCGGCGGGGGAATGGCCGAGGGAATCGATCCTTCCGTCATCGAGCGCATGGTGCCCATGAAACGCGCTGGAACGCCTGATGAAGTCGCAGCGCTCGTCGCATTTCTCGCATCGAGCGATGCGGGCTACATCAGCGGGCAGGTGATTTCGATCAATGGGGCGATGGTGTAGGTTTTCGAGCATGGAGAGCATGGGGTCAGGTCTCCCCTGTCCCCTCCCCCCGCAAGTCACCGGAACAGACCTTCCGCCGCCGCGATCAGCCGACTCACGTGCGTCACCGAAAGCCCGGTCTGCTCGGCCAGCCCCTGCATGCGGTGGACGAACGCCTCGTCGCCCAGAAACACCTGCCCCCGCAGCGACGCCTGCCAACACCCGCCATCCCCGGGCTGCGCTTGCTCGACCAACGCTGCGTATTGAGTCGCGGCGCGCAGCCGATTACGCGCCCCTTCGACGGGCCGACCGAGCAGGTAGCCATGCCCACTGGTGTGATGCAATGCTCAAACATCGAGTTTCGGCATAAGGCCTGCATTCACCAAAGTGCATCGTCTGCTCGAGCGAAGAGCCCCCGCGTGTCCTGCACACTGTAACTACTGACGCGTTGGGCCCCGACGGGCTCAAGCCGGGTGCAGCCGCAGCCGAAGAGCAGGAGGTCGTGTCTGCAACATCTTCTCTCAATTGGCCCAGGCTCTTGCTGGGGAGCGATCCCCGGCAACTGCTGCGCGTTTCGCAGGCGTTGCTGGTCTTGGCGGTCTACGTCGTCTTTGCCGGGGTGCAGCACATGGAGGTCGTGCTCGGCCTGATTGACCCCGCCCAGTCGTGGCCCTTGACCGCCTGGAATTTGATCGGGGGCATTGGCTTCTACGTTTGCCTTCGCAGCGGAATGAACCTGCGGCTAAAAAAGGGTCGCTCGCTCGCGCTACCGCAATCGATATGGGCGATGGTGAGCATCACCTGGTCGTATGCAATCACCGGCCCGGCACGAGGTGCCGTGATTCTGATCATGATTCTCGTCGTAGTCTTTACGATGTTCGAGATGCCGGCCGAAAAAGCACGCGCTGTGGCCGCCGCGGCCTTCGCGATGCTCGGCACGGTGATGGTGTGCAAGGCATTGACCGATCCGGCCCGCTATGACCCGCGTGTCGAAGGCATGCATCTGCTGTTCTCCGGGATCGTGCTGACCGCCGCCTCCGTGCTGGCAGTGCGCATCGGCGCTCTGCGCGTCCGCCTCGAGAACCAGCGCGCCGAACTCGCGCAGGCGCTGGAACGCATCCGTGCGCTGGCCACGCGCGACGACCTCACGGGGTTGACCAACCGGCGCGCCGCGCTGGACCGCATGCACGATGAGTTGGCCGTACGTGGCCGACCCGAGCCCCTGATGAGTTTGGCGCTGTTGGACATCGACCATTTCAAGCGCATCAACGATGGCCACGGCCATGCTGCAGGCGACGTCGTATTGCGCCGCTTTGCCGACTGCGCGCAAATCCAGGTGCGCGCAGGCGACTTGCTCGCGCGCTGGGGCGGCGAGGAGTTTCTGCTGGTGATGCCCGCCACCGCAGCAGTACAGGCTGTTGCGGTGCTGGAACGGGTTCGCCTGGCGCTGCGATGCGTGTCGTTCGACGACATCGCGCCCGGCCTGGCGGTCACCTTCTCCGCTGGCGTTGCCGAGTGTCTCGGCGAGCACGACTTGGAGGCTGCAATCGCACGCGCTGACACTGCGATGTACGATGCCAAGCGCGGCGGCCGCGACCGTGTGGTATCGCACTCAAAGGTGCTAGACCGGCAAAGGTGCCCAGCTGGCGTCGTTGCCTGAAAAGGTCTTGCGGGCAGGCGCGCGCAACCACACCCAGCCTGGGCGCAAGCGCGCGAACGGCGCATCGCCGATCACGAGCCCGAGTATTGAACTGGGTTGCGAGTAGCAGTCGATAGGGCGAATGGGCATCGAACACGTTGACAACGTCTGAGAGAGGTACGGGTCGAAGAAATAGTAAGGCGACAGTCGCGCACCGGCGTCAAGAAGGGCAGGGTACACCGCGATCGGTGTCGGTCTAGTCAAATCGCCAACGCCAGGCATCAGCCCGGCCACCGAAATGTCTTCGTCGATCTCTTCCCAGTGCAGGCCGCTGCGGCCGAACTCGACCTTCGCGCGCTGCTCTTCGCTCGCGTGCCCGCGAATCATAAGGAGATTGGGCTTGCGCCGTCCACGGCTCCTACGCCCCCGCCCTT
>JBEBHW010000297.1:0-5113 GCA_040081145.1 Burkholderiaceae bacterium | reverse complement strand
GCGGTGGCCCTGGCCTTGGTGGGCGGTCTGGCGGCGATGCTCGCCATGCTCGGCGTGGCCCGGCTGCGCGCGCCCATCGACGCGACGGTCCGGCAGGCGCGGGCCCTGGAGCGCGGCGAATACGTTACCTTGCCCGAGCCCCGAACCCCGGAGTTGCGCCGCCTGACGCGCGCCATGAATTCGATGGTGACCCGGCTCAAGCAGGTTTTCGAAGCCCAGTCGGTTCAGGTTGAAACGCTCAGGCGCCAGGCCAATTGCGACAACTTGACCGGTCTGTCGAATCGTGTCCACTTCCTGGGCCAGTTGACGGTGGCGATGCAACGCGAAGACGGCGCCGCCTCGGGCGGCCTGGTGCTGCTGCGCGTGATCGACCTGGCGGAGGTGAATCGCACGCTGGGCCACCACAGCACCGATCAGATGCTCACCGCCATCGCCCAGGTGCTGCAGGCCTACACGCAGCGCGGCCGCTCCTGCCTGGCCGGCAGGCTGAACGGTTCGGACTTTGCGCTGGGCCTGCCCGTGGGCGGCGTGTCGCAGGAAACTGCGCACGCCATTGCCGGAGCGCTGCGTGCGGCGTTGCCGGCGTTCGGGCCGAACATCGAGGTTGCGTTCGGTGCGGTCGAGATATCTCGCTCCAGATCGATCCCCGAGTTGATGAGTGCCGCCGACATGGCTTTGGCGCGAGCCGAGGCGCGCGGCCGGTTCGCCGTGCAAGCCGAAGGCGAGGGCGAGCCGGTCGCGGTTGGCCTGGGCGAAGAGGCGTGGCGCCAGCACATTCAGTCGGCTCTCGCCGAAGGCCGCCTGCAGCTGGGTGAAGTCGCGCTGCTGGCGACGCGCAATCGGCTGGTCCATCTCGAGTGCCCGTTGCGTTTGCAGCTCGAGCCCGACGGCACCTATGAAGTGGCAGCGCGCTGGTTGCCCTTGGCGATGCGCGGGCGCCTCACCTCGCTCATCGATACCACGGCGGCGCAGCGCGCGCTGCGCGAAATCGGCCAGGACGGGCGCGCGCGCTGCACGAGTGTCTCGTCGGCGTCGCTTGCCGACATCGAATTCATTCCGAAGTTGCGCGCTGCGCTCACCGAGACTCCGCGCGCCGCCAAGCTGCTGGCGATGAGCGTCGGCGAAGACGCGGCGATCGACCAGTTCGCGCGGGTTCGCGAACTGTCCCGGCAGCTGCGCCCCAGTGGCGTTCGGCTCGGCCTGGAACACGCCGGGAACCGGCTCGGGCAGATCGACCGCCTGCTCGACGCCGGGCTGGACTTCGTCAAGCTCGACAGCTCGATCACGATGGGTGTCGCCGCTGACTCCGGCCGCGCTGCGTACATCAGCGGCGTCGTCGCGCTGCTGCACAGCGTCTCGATCGACGTCTACGCCGAGGGGGTGAACAACGCCGCCGACGCGGCTGCGCTGCGCGAACTCGGCATCGACGCGATTGCAGGCAACGCGGCGGAAGTGGTGGAGCCGGTCGCGCTCGCGTAGTGCTTGCGCAGTGGCTGCGCGCCAAGTGCGCGCGTCAGCCGATGTCGGCGCAGTGCAGTTCGAAGCGGCCCCTGCGGCGGTCGTCGAAGTAACGCTCCAGGGTTTCGCGGACCGTGCGAAACGCCAGTTCGTCCCAGGGAATCTGTTCTTCGGTGAACAGTCGCGCTTCGATGGTCTCTGGCCCCGGCGCAAACTCGGTGTCGCACAGGCGAGCGCGGTAGTACAGGTGGAGTTGCCCGACGCGCACGACGTTGAGCAGCGTCAACAGGCCTTCGAGTTCGATGCGCGCGCCGGCTTCCTCGACGGTTTCGCGGATCGCCCCTTGGGACGTGCTCTCGCCCAGTTCGAGAAAGCCCGCCGGCAGCGTCCAGAATCCATGGCGCGGTTCGATGTTGCGCCGGCACAGCAACACCTGGTCTTGCCACACCGGCACGGTGCCGACCACGTTGATCGGGTTTTCGTAGTGGATCGCGCCGCACGCCGAGCACACGGCGCGCTCGCGGTTGTCGTCGGCCGGAATCTGATATCGAACTGCGCCCGCGCAAGTCTTGCAGTGTCGAATGCTGCGCGGAGTGAACATGAAGGTCAGTGTAGCGCGGGCCTCATGGCATGATTCGTGCGGATTCAAGAGGCCGCCATGAAGCTCTACAACTACTTCCGTTCGTCGGCGTCGTACCGGGTGCGCATTGCGCTGGCCCTGAAGGGACTCGACTACGACTACGCGGCGGTGCACCTTGCGAAGAACGAGCACCTTGCGCCGGGCTTCGGTGAGCTCAGCGCGGCGCGCCTCGTGCCCTTGCTCGAAGACGGCGATGCGCGCTTGACGCAATCGCTGGCGATCATCGAGTACCTCGAAGAAGCCCATCCGACCCCCGCCTTGCTGCCCAGCGACTCGCTGGCGCGCGCCCGGGTGCGCGCCTTGGCCTACGACGTCGCTTGCGAAATCCACCCGCTGAACAACTTGCGCGTGCTGCGTTACCTGGTGCACGATCTCAAGCTCAGCGAAGACGACAAGAACCGCTGGTACCGGCATTGGGTGGAGACCGGGCTCGAGGCGGTCGAGCGGCAATTGGCGGCGCATCCCGCGACTGGCCGGTTCTGCCACGGCGACGCTCCCACGCTGGCCGACTGCGCGCTGGTTCCGCAAATCCACAACGCGCAGCGTTTCGATTGCCGTCTCGAGCACGTGCCGACGGCGATGCGCATCTTCGAAGAGTGCATGAAGCTCGACGCGTTCTCGAAGACGCAGCCGTCGGCGTGCCCTGACGCGACGTGAAGGCGGGTCGACTTCCGTCGCAGTGGCTGGTTCCGAACTGGGACGCGCAAGGCGTGGGCGCGTGCATGACGACGCGCGAGGGAGGTGTCAGCAGCGCGCCTTTGGCTGCCATGAACCTGAGCCAGCGTGTCGGAGACGATTGCGCAGCGGTCCGCGCGAATCGGCTGCGCTTCGCCCAGGCGACGGGCGTGAGTCCCGTGTATCTGAACCAAGTGCACGGTTGCAAGGTGCTGCGCCTGCACCAGCGCGGCGCCACCTCCGATGGCGCCGAATCAGAGGCTGATGCGAGCGTCACCACCGAAGCGGGAATTGCCTGCACGGTGCTGGTCGCGGATTGCCTGCCGGTGCTTTTTGCCGCGCCCGAGGGCCGGGCTGTCGGAGCCGCGCACGCCGGCTGGCGCGGTTTGGCTGCAGGCGTGCTCGAAGCGACGCTCGCCGAGGTCTGCGAAGCGGCTGATTGCGCCAGCGCGCAAGTGCAATGCTGGCTGGGGGCGTGCATCGGGCCGCGCCGCTTCGAAGTCGGTGTCGACGTGCTGCAGGCCTTCGGTGCCGACGGCGCCCCAGGCAGCGGATTCGAGCCGCGCGCCAACGGCAAGTGGCTCGCCGACCTGGCCCAGCTCGCGCGCATGCGGCTGCGCGCGGCGGGTGTCGTCGGCGTGCACGGCGGGCAATGGTGCACGTTCGAGGAGAGTGAGCGTTTTTTTTCCTATCGGCGCGACCGTGCCACCGGCCGCATGGCGGCAGCGATCTGGATCGAGGCTTGAAGACCGCACTGGCGCTCCCGGCGTCACTGGGTAAGCACGTACAGCGAAAATTTCCGCCGGAATTCAAAATGGCGACAGCATGAAGTGGACAGAGGAAGTCGTGTGAAGAGCAACTCCGCCCCGGCGCCGGCAGCCCCCGACATGTCTGCCCTGCTGGTAGCGCTGGCGGGTTTGAACGTGCCCCCGCAAGTCATGGCGGAGCTCCAGGGCCGCTACCTGCACGACGCAGCGAATTTGTGGAATGAGGCCTTGCAGGCGCTGCAAGCCGGGGCGGGTGGCGCTGCCGTGCCGCGCGAACGGCTCGCCGATCGGCGCTTCGCGGCCAGCGACTGGAGCGCCAGCCCGCTGAGTGCGTTCAACGCCCAGATGTACCTGCTCAACGCGCGAACCCTCATGGACATGGCGGACCGGCTCGACGGTGATGCCAGGACCCGCCAGCGCGTGCGTTTCGCGGTGCAGCAGTGCATCGACGCGGCAGCACCGAGCAACTACCTGGCGTTGAACCCCGAGGCGCTGCGCATCGCCATCGACAGCAAGGGGGAAAGCATCGCCAGCGGCGTGCAGCACTTGCTCGACGACTTGCGCCAGGGCCACCTGTCGCAAACCGACGAGAGCGTATTTCAGATCGGCGTCAATGTGGCCACCAGCGCGGGCCACATCGTCTTCGAGAATCCCTTGTTCCAGCTCATCGAGTACGCGCCGCTCACGCCTCAGGTCCACGCGCGGCCCTTGCTCATCGTGCCGCCGTGCATCAACAAGTTCTACATCCTGGACCTGCAGCCTGAAAACTCGCTGATCCGCTACGCCGTTGAACAGGGGCAGCGTGTCTTCGTGATGAGCTGGCGCAACCCCGACCCGAGCCTGGCTCAGCTCACCTGGGACGACTACATCGAAGACGCGGCGATCTGCGCCCTCGGGCGTGTCCAGGAAATCTCCGCCAGCCCGCAGATCAACGCTTTGGGTTTTTGTGTGGGCGGAACGATTTTGTGCACCGCACTGGCCGTGCTCGCCGCCCGCGGTGAGCGGCCCCTGGCCAGCGTGACGCTGCTGACGACCTTGCTCGACTTCAGCGACACCGGCGTGCTCGACGTATTCATCGACGAGGCGATGGTGCAATCGCGCGAAAGAACGCTCGGTCCCGATAGCCCCGGCGGCGGCAACCTGCTGAAGGGCCAGGAACTCGCCACGACGTTCAGCTTCCTGCGCCCCAACGACCTGGTGTGGAACTACGTCGTGAGCAACTACCTGAAGGGCCAGACGCCGCCGCCCTTCGACCTGCTGTTCTGGAACTCCGACAGCACAAATCTTCCCGGGCCGATGTTTTGTTGGTATCTGCGCAATACCTACCTCGAGAACAAGTTGATGCAGCCGGGCGCGCTGCAAGTGTGCGGAGAAAAGGTCGACTTGCGCGCGATCAATCTGCCGACCTATGTCTACGCCTCCCGCGAAGACCACATCGTTCCGTGGGAGGCTGCCTATCGCAACACCCAGGTGTTGCAAGGCAAAATTCGCTTTGTGATGGGTGCTTCCGGGCACATCGCCGGCGTCATCAACCCGCCGGCCAAAGGCAAACGCAGCCACTGGGTCGGCACGG
>JBEBHW010000296.1:0-5113 GCA_040081145.1 Burkholderiaceae bacterium | reverse complement strand
GCACGCGGCGGTCGCCACAGCGGCGCACCACGACCAGGCGCGGGCGCTGCGCCTGGCGCAGCTCGTGCAGCGCGGTGGCTGCGCGGGACAGGGCGGAGGAGGGTTTTGGCGGCACGGGCCCCAAGTGTCGCGCTGCGGGCCAGGCATGCCACGCGGCGCGTGCCGGGCCGCGATTGAATTCTGAGGATCACTCCACACCTTGGGCGCGCGTGCGTGGCGCGCCAGCGCGCGGCGCCGATCAGCGTCGTCTCAGGACCTCAGCCCGCGCCAAAAGCGCGCCCACCAGCTGCTGCGCTGCGACGGCGCGTCGCTCGCGCCGCGCGGCGCCCCTGCCGGGTGGCCGCGCGGTACGCTGCCCGAGGTGAGCAGCCCGCACATCGACAGCCCGTTGATCACCTGATGCACGCTGCGCTGCGGCAACTGCAGGCTGCGGACCATCTCGGCGATGCTCAGTTCGTGCCTGGCGATCACGGCGAACAGGCGCGCGGCCTGCGGGTCCTCGCCGATCTCGCCGAAGTCGGGCCAGCTCAGCAGCCGGTAGCTCGTGCTCGTGTCCAGCCAGGGCGCGAGGCCGACGTCGCGCCCCAGACGCGCGCCGACGAGCCAGCACAACCGCACGAAGGATTCGTCGCGCAGCGTCCCGCTCTGGCCCGGCGCCGCCTTGTTTGTGGCGTCGTGTTCGCCGATCTCCGCTTGACCGCTGGCGAACTCGTCCACGAGCTGTTCGAGCGAGTGCGGCGTCTGCACGCGGCGCCCCACGGCGTCGATGAGCGCCAGCTGGCGCCCACCGTTAGCGCGGCGCACCACGGCAAAACGCGAGTGCTCGCCGTGGCTCAACTTGCGCAGCGATGCTGCGGCGAGGCTCAAGGCCTGCGCCTGCGCCGGCGTGGAGCGAGCGCCGCGCGAGTCGCGCTTGGCGCTGCCCGAGCCACGCCCGGTCCCGGCCTCGCGAGCCACGTTCAGCGCGCGCCGATCACTCCGCACGCCAGACGCGCGCCACCGCCTCCGAGCGGTGCGGGATGATCGGCGTGGTTGTCGCCGCCGACGTGATTCATCAACGCGCGATTGCGCACGTCGTCGTGCACGTGAAAGCCGTGCACGCCCGGCGCCAGCTCGGCCAGCGCGGGCGTGAACAAGAGGCCGTGCGCCGACTCGGAAATGCGCACCGTGCCCAAGGTCTTGCCCACACCCGAGGCGTCGACCGACGCCAGCGTGACGCTGGTTTCGGCGGCCGCGACGGCGGCGCAACAACTCAACAAGGCGATCCGCGCGAGCGGGGCGAACGGGGACGTCATCGGCGGGACTCCAGGGTTGCACGAGTATCGGCGGTTTGACCGGCGCGCGTGCGCGCCGCGGTAAGTTTGTGCGACACGGCGCAGCCAAAGCCCAACGCCCCGGGGAACAGCCGGTCGTTCCAGGCCGTTTTCCGCCGATTGGATTGGCCGGAGCCCGGGCCGCAGGCTGACGACCACTTGGCGTCGCCGCTCCGTGGTGGGCGAGTGTCGAAGTTGATTCGGTCAGCGGCGAGGTGCTGCGCGTCAGCGGAACCAGCACCGACATGCACTCGCGAAAGCGCGCCGATCTCGACTCGTCGCCTTCCAAGGGAACGCTGGTCTGCGCCGAATTTGCCGGCGTTCGCAGCGCCGCGTTGGCGCGAACCTGAGCGCGCGCCGCTGGCTGGAGGCGCCTGGCTACGCGAGCGCCCGTCCGATCAAGATCTTCTGCACGTCGCTCGTGCCTTCGTAGATCTGGCAGACGCGCACGTCGCGGCAAATGCGCTCCACCGGGAAGTCGCTCACGTAGCCGTAGCCGCCGAAGGTTTGCAGCGCCGCGCTGCACACTCTTTCCGCCATTTCGCTGGCGAAGAGTTTGGCCATCGCTGCTTCTTTCAGGCAAGGCTGCCCAGCGTCTTTGAGGCGCGCCGCGTGGTGCAGGAGCTGGCGCGCGGCTTCGAGCTGAGTCGCCATTTCGGCGAGGCGGAATTGCAGCCCCTGGTGCTCAAAAATCGGTTTGCCGAAGGCGACACGCTCTTTCGAGTAGGCGAGTGCCGCGTCGAACGCGGCGCGCGCCATGCCCACGCTTTGCGCGGCGATGCCGATGCGCCCGCCTTCCAGGCCCGACAGCGCGATCTTCAGGCCCAGCCCCTCGTCGGCGAGCAAATTTGCCGCGGGGACGGCGCAGTTGTCGAAGCGGATCTGTGCCGTGTCGCTGCTGTGCTGGCCGAGTTTGTCTTCGATGCGCGCAACCTCGTAGCCGGGCGTGTCGGTGGGCACGATGAACGCGCTGATGCCGCGCTTGCCCGCGCCCTTGTCGGTGACGGCCATGACGATCGCGACATCGGCGTTCTTCCCGCTCGTCACGAACTGCTTGACGCCGTTCAGCAGGTACGTCTCGCCGCGCTTCACCGCGCTCGTGGTCAAACCGTCAGCCTGCGAGCCGACGTGCGGCTCGGTGAGGCAAAACGCGCCGAGCAGGTCGCCGCGCGCGAGCGGCATCAGCCATTGCTGCTTTTGCGCATCGCTTCCCCACGCCATGAGGATGGAACACACGGGGCAGTTGTTGACGCTGACGATCGTCGACGTGCCGCCGTCGCCGGCGGCGATTTCTTCGAGGATCACAGCGAGCGCCAGATAGTCGAGCCCCGCGCCGTCCCACTCGTTGGGCACGGCCACACCGTAGCAGCCCAGCGCCGCCAGGCCTTTCAACTCGGCCGCCGGGAAGTGGCGTTCCTTGTCCCAGCGCGCGGCGTGCGGTGCGATGCGGTCCTGCACAAAGGCGCGCACGGCGTCTTGCACGGCACGGTGGTCGTCGCTCAGCGGCATGCAGATTCCCTTCCTTGTGGTGTGTGCTCAGCGCTCCAGGGCGGCGAGCTTCATGCTCGCCACGTCTTCTTCATACGCGGTGGCCATCAAGACCTTGGCGCCCTTGGCGGTGCGCAGCAACTGGTACGCGGTGTGAAATTCCTGCAGCAGGCTGCCGTCCTTGCGCCAGAGCTGCCAGTGCACGTTCGCAAAGGCGTGGTTTGCACCGAGCGCGTGAAAGTGATCGAATTCGAACTCGGCACGCGCAAAGTCGTTCAGCATGTACACGTCGCACAGGGCGCGCATGTTCTTGCGCTTTGGCGCGTCGTCGGTCCACAGCGTGACCCGCGCCGCGGGCTTGCCGTTCGCATCGGTTTCGCTGTCGCTGATGCTGCTGGGCAGGTGCCACAGGTCGGCGACGGCGTCGCCGTCGAGCTCGTTGAAAGCGTCGCGATAGCGCTCGAAGAAATGTCGCGTTTCTTGTTCGTTCATCGATTCCTCATCATCCGGCGCGTTGCGCCAGCGCAAGCCGTGCGGCGAGCACGGCAAACAGCCCGGCACCCCCGGCGTACAAAGTGCGCACCCACGTGTGCGGTGCGCGCCAGCGGCGCAACGGGGCGACGCAAACAACGAACAGCAAGAGGAAGGCGCCCCCCTGAATCACGAACCAGGCACCGAGAAAGAGAAAGGCGAAAGCCTTGTGCGGTGCATCGCCGCTGATGAATTGGGGCAGCAAGGCGAGGAAGAACAACGCAACCTTGGGATTCAGGGCGTTTGTCAGCAAGCCTTGGCGAAAGATCGCAAGCAGCGTCGGCGCGGTGCGCTGTGCTGCAGAGGACTGCGGGAGGGTCGCTGGATCGCCCGCCGCGTCGGCCGATGCCGCCGACGCCGCGGCCGACCCCGTGCCGCGCATCGCGGTGCGCAGCATGCCCCAGGCCAGCCAGAGCAGGTACAGCGCGCCAGCCCACTTCACGACGTTGAACGCCGCGCTCGACGCCGCGAGCAGCGCCGCCAGACCGAAGGCGGCGGCCAGCGTGTGCACGACGCAGCCCGCAGCGATACCCATGGCCGCCGCAGCGCCGGGGCGCACCCCGTACTGCAGCGTGCGCGTCAACGTGAAGATCAGATCGACGCCGGGCGTGGCATTGAGCACCAGCACGGTGAGGGCAAATAGCCAGGGGTCGTGGGTGCCCAGCATCAGATCAATTCCAGCGCCATTGCCGTCGCCTCGCCCCCGCCGATGCACAGCGCAGCGACACCGCGCTTCTTGCCGTACTTGCGCAAAGCGCCGAGCAGGGTGACAACGATGCGCGCGCCGCTCGCGCCGATCGGGTGGCCCAAGGCGCAAGCGCCGCCGTGCACGTTGACGATGTCGGCGGACAACTTGAACTCCGTCATCGCCGCCATCGTCACCGCCGCAAAGGCTTCGTTCACTTCCCACAGGTCGACCTGGCCGGCGCTCCAGCCGGTCTTCTTCAAGAGCTTCTCGATCGCGCCCACCGGCGCCGTGGTGAACCAGTTCGGCGCCTGAGCGTGAACGCTGTGGCCGACGATGCGTGCGAGCGGTTTGCAGCCCAGCTTGGCGGCCGTCGACTCGCGCATCAGCACGAGCGCTGCCGCGCCGTCGGAGATGCTCGATGCGTTGGCGGCGGTGATCGTGCCGTCTTTCTTGAACGCGGGCTTCAATCCGGGGATCTTGTCGAGCTTGGCCTTGAACGGCTGTTCGTCGAACTTGATGAGCGTGTCGCCAGCTTTCCCGGGAAGCGTGACGGGGGAAATTTCCCACTCGAAGCTGCCGTCCTCGTTCGCCTTTTTGCTGCGCAGCGTAGAGCGGATCGCAAATTCATCTTGCGCTTCGCGCGTGAACTTGTATTTCGCGACGCAGTCTTCGGCGAACACGCCCATCGCCTTGCCGCGCTCGTAGGCGTCCTCCAGGCCGTCAATCGCCATGTGGTCGAACATCTGTGCGGCGCCGTAGCGCACGCCTTTGCGCGCGAACATCAGGTGCGGTGCGTTCGTCATGCTCTCCATGCCGCCGGCGATCATCACGTTGGCGGATTCGGCGCGAAGCATGTCGTGCGCGAACATCATGGCGCGCATTCCGGAGCCGCACATTTTCGACAGCGTCACGGCGCCTGCCGATTGCGGCAAGCCTGCGCCGAGCACCGCCTGGCGCGCCGGCGCCTGGCCCTGGCCGGCCATCAGGCAGTTGCCCATCAGGACTTCGTCCACGGCGTCGCCCGTGATTCCGGCGCGCTGCACCGCGGCCTTGATCGCGACGGCGCCGAGCTGGTGCGCGGCCAGCGCAGAGA
>JBEBHW010000295.1:0-5125 GCA_040081145.1 Burkholderiaceae bacterium | reverse complement strand
GATGTTGAAGGGCGTTCGTGGCAGCGACCCGGTGAACCGCGATGCGTTGGCCAAGCTGATCGTCGGCGTCAGCCAACTCGTCGCCGACTTCCCGGAAATCTCCGAGATGGATTTGAACCCGGTGTTCGCGAGCAAGGCCGGCGCCATCGCCGCGGACGTTCGCATCGTCGTCGACTTCGCGCAAAAGGCGCCGCGCTATCGCCCGCCGGAGGCGGATGTCGTGAAGTCGATGAACCGCATCATGATGCCCAAGTCGGTGGCGGTGATCGGCGCGTCGGACGAAGCCGGCAAGATCGGCAACTCGGTGATGAAGAACCTGATCAACGGCGGCTACAAGGGCAGCATCATTCCGATCCACCCGAAGTCGCCCGAGATCATGGGCTACAAGGCGTACAAGAGCGTGAAGGACGTTCCGGGTGACATCGACACGGCGGTCTTCGCCATCCCAGCCAAGTTCGTCGCCGGCGCGCTCACGGAATGCGGCGAGAAAAAAATTGCCGGCGCGGTGTTGATTCCGTCGGGCTTTGCCGAAACCGGCCAGCACGAGATGCAGGAAGAGCTGGTCGCGATCGGGCGCAAGTACAACATCCGCCTGATGGGGCCGAACATCTACGGCTTCTACTACACGCCGGCGAATCTGTGCGCAACGTTCTGCACCGCGTACGACGTGAAGGGCTCGGCGGCACTGTCGTCGCAATCGGGCGGAATCGGCATGGCGATCATCGGCTTCTCGAGATCCGCGAAGATGGGCGTGTCGGCGATCGTGGGCCTGGGCAACAAGAGCGACATCGACGAAGACGACCTGCTGCTGTTCTTCGAGCAGGACCCGAACACGAAAGTGATCGCGCAGCATTGCGAAGACCTGAAAGACGGCCGTGCGTTTGCCGAAGTCGCGAAGCGCGTTTCGAAGAAGAAGCCCGTCATCATGCTGAAAGCCGGCCGCACTTCGGCGGGCGCAAAAGCGGCGAGTTCGCACACCGGCGCGCTGGCGGGCAACGACAAGATCTATGAAGACGTGCTCCGCCAATCGGGCGTGATTCGCGCGCGCAGTTTGCGCGACCTGCTCGACTTCGCACGCGGCATCCCGGTGCTGCCCACGCCCAAAGGCGAGAACGTCGTCATCATCACCGGCGCGGGCGGCTCGGGCGTCTTGCTGTCGGACGCGTGTGTCGACAACGGCCTGAAGCTGATGCCCATGCCCGCGGATCTGGACGCGGCGTTCCGCAAGTTCATTCCGCCCTTCGGCGCGGCCGGCAACCCGGTGGACATCACCGGTGGCGAGCCGCCCATCACGTACAAGAACACGGTGTTGCTGGGCTTGTCCGACGACCGCATCCACTCGCTGATCCTCGGCTACTGGCACACCATCGTCACGCCGCCGATGGTGTTCGCGAAGATCATGGTCGAAGCGCGCGACGAGATGCGTGCCAAGGGCATCGAGAAGCCGATGGTCGCTTCGCTTGCCGGTGACGTGCAGGTTGAAGAGGCCGCGCAGTATCTATACGAGCACGGCATTCCGGCGTATGCCTACTCGACCGAAATTCCGGTCGCGGTGCTCGCGGCGAAGTACCAGTGGGCGCGGGGCGCGGGCCTGCTGTAAGCGAAGGCGCCTGTCCGCGGCATGACTTCCAAAACCATCATCCCGATCGCGGCCGCGCCGGCGTCTCGCCAGAAGAAACGCGAGGCGCCGAAGGGCCGGGTGGTCGATCCCGCCGCGCGGGAAGAAGTGCGCGCGCTGCTCGGCACCGCGCCGCGCGCGCGCGACCAGTTGATCGAACACCTGCACCGCGTGCAAGACGCTTTTGGCCACTTGAGTTCGCGCCACCTTGCCGCGCTGGCGCGCGAGATGAACCTGGCGCAGACCGAGGTGTTCGAGGTCGCGTCGTTCTATCACCACTTCGACATCGTCAAAGAAGGGCAGACGCCGCCACCGGCACTGACTGTTCGGGTTTGCGACAGTCTGTCCTGCGAAATGGCGGGCGCGCAGGAATTGTTGACGCGCCTGCCCAAGCTGCTGGGCAACGGCGTTCGCGTGATCGCCGCACCTTGCATCGGCCGCTGCGAACAAGCGCCCGCGGTCGCGGTGGGCCAGCACCCGGTGGCGAATGCGACGTGCGAGGCGGTGGTTGCCAAAGTGAAAGCCGGCGACATGACGCACCGGTCCGAAGGCTTCATCGACCTTGCGGCGTACCAGGCACAAGGCGGTTATCGGTTGCTCAAAGAATGCATCGCCGCGGAAATCGAAGTCGACACCGTCATCAAGACGCTGGAAGACTCGGGCCTGCGCGGCCTGGGCGGCGCAGGTTTTCCGGCGGGGCGCAAGTGGCGCATCGTTCGCAATGAGGCGGCGCCGCGCCTGATGGCGGTGAACATCGACGAAGGCGAGCCGGGAACGTTCAAGGACCGCGTCTATCTCGAGCGCGACCCGCATCGCTTCATCGAAGGCATGCTGATCGCGGCGTGGGCGGTGGGCATCGCGCGCATCTACGTCTATCTGCGCGACGAGTACCACGGTTGCCGTGCGCTGCTCGAGGCCGAACTCGCGAAGTTGCGCGCCCATCCGCCTTACCCTGGAATGCCGGAGATCGTCCTGCGACGTGGCGCCGGTGCCTACATCTGCGGCGAAGAGTCGGCCATGATCGAATCGATCGAGGGCAAACGCGGCATGCCGCGGCTGCGCCCGCCGTACGTGGCGCAGGTGGGCTTGTTCGGCAGGCCCACGCTCGAACACAACTTCGAGACGCTGTATTGGGTGCGCGAAATCCTGGAGCAAGGCGGCGCCTGGTTTGCTTCGCACGGGCGCAACGGCCGCAAGGGACTGCGTTCGTTCTCGGTGTCGGGTCGGATCAAGAACCCGGGCGTGAAGCTGGCGCCTGCGGGCATCACGATGCGCGAATTGATCGACGAGTTTTGCGGCGGCATGCTGCCCAGCCACTCGTTCTATGCCTACTTGCCCGGCGGCGCGTCGGGAGGCATCTTGCCGGCGTCGCTGGGTGACATCCCGCTGGACTTCGACACGCTGCAACCCTACGGCTGTTTCATCGGGTCAGCGGCGGTGATCGTGCTGTCCGACAAAGATACCGCGGTCGCCGCGGCGCGCAACCTGATGCGCTTCTTCGAACACGAATCGTGCGGCCAGTGCACGCCTTGTCGCAACGGCACAGCGAAGGCGTCGCTGCTGATCGCCAAACCGAAATGGGACGTGGCGTTGCTGGAAGACCTGTCGGTGGTGATGCGCGACGCGTCGATTTGCGGCCTGGGCCAAGCCGCGCCTAACCCTGTCGACTGCGTCATCAAGTATTTCCCGCAAGAGCTCGGGCTGAAGGGATCGCCATGAACGCAGTCACGCGCAAGGAAGCTGCGGCGCTCGACGCTCCGGTGCTGAGCTTCAAGCTCAACGGCCGCGACGTGACGGGCCGCGCATCCGAGAACCTCATCGAAATCGCCAAGCGCGAGGGCGTGGAGATCCCGCACCTTTGCTACAAGCAGGGGCTGGAGCAGGTGGGCAACTGCCGTGCCTGCGTCGTCGAGATCGGCGGCGAACGTGTGCTCGCGCCGTCTTGCTGCCGCGCGCCGACTGCGGGAATGGTGGTGACGACCGACAGCGAACGCGCCGTCAAGTCGCAAAAGCTCGTGCTCGAACTGCTGCTCGCCGACATGCCCGAGACGGCGCTGACGCGGCATAACGAAGTTGACGAGTGGGCCGCCAAGCTGGGCGTGGGCAAACCCCGCTTCGAGGCCCGCGCCAAGGTCCAGCAGGACCTGTCGCACCCCGCCATCGCCGTCAACCTCGACGCCTGCATCCAGTGCACACGTTGCCTGCGCGCGTGTCGCGACGAACAGGTGAACGACGTGATCGGCTTGGCCTTCCGCGGCGAACACGCAAAGATCGTGTTCGACATGGACGATGCGATGGGCGCGTCGACCTGCGTCGCGTGCGGCGAATGTGTGCAGGCCTGCCCGACCGGCGCGCTGATGCCGGCGCGCGACGCCGCGCTGGCGGTGCCTGACCGCCAAGTCGAGTCGGTGTGTCCGTACTGTGGTGTGGGCTGCCAGCTCACTTACAACGTCAAGGACGACAAGATCCTGTTCGTCGAAGGGCGCGACGGCCCGGCGAACCATGGGCGCTTGTGCGTCAAGGGGCGCTACGGGTTTGATTACGCGCACCACCCGCAGCGCTTGACGAAGCCGCTGATCCGCCGCAAGGACGCACCACCCAAACGCGGCGACTTCGTGATGGACCCGGACCGCGTGATGGACGTGTTCCGCGAAGCGAGCTGGGAAGAAGCGCTCGAATTCGCCGGCGGCACCTTGCGTGCGATTCGCGATCAGCACGGCAAGAAGTCGCTCGCCGGTTTCGGCTCGGCCAAAGGCAGCAACGAAGAGGCCTACCTGTTCCAGAAACTCGTTCGCACGGGTTTTGGCAGCAACAACGTCGACCATTGCACGCGGCTCTGCCACGCGTCTTCCGTCGTCGCCTTGCTGGAGGGCATCGGCTCAGGAGCGGTGAGCAACCCGGTTATGGACGTGACACAGGCCGAGGTCGTGATCCTGATCGGCGCGAACCCGACGGTGAATCATCCGGTCGCCGCGACCTGGATGAAGAACGCCGCGAAAGCCGGTACCAAGCTGATCGTGCTCGACCCGCGCCGCTCCGACCTGTCGCGCGTCGCGCACCGCTTCCTGCAGTTCAAGCCCGACACCGACGTGGCGATGCTCAACGCGATGATGAACGTCATCGTCACGGAAGGTCTCGTCGACGAGAAGTTCATCGCGGCGCGCACCATCGGCTACGAGGAACTGCGTAAGAACGTCGAGGGTTACACACCCGAAGCGATGGCGCCGATTTGCGGCATCGACGCAGCGACGCTGCGCTACGTGGCGCGGCTCTACGCCACGTCCAAGGCGTCGATGATTCTGTGGGGCATGGGAATCAGCCAGCACGTGCACGGCACCGACAACGCGCGCTGCTTGATTGCGCTCTCCTTGATGACGGGCCAGATCGGCCGCCCCGGCACGGGATTGCACCCGCTGCGCGGCCAGAACAACGTGCAGGGCGCGTCGGACGCAGGCCTGATCCCGATGATGCTGCCCGACTACCAGCGCGTGGTCGAAGCGCCGGTGC
>JBEBHW010000294.1:0-5136 GCA_040081145.1 Burkholderiaceae bacterium | reverse complement strand
GGCGCGAGCGCCAGCAGCTGCTGCGCGCGCGCTTGCGGGCAAGACCAGACCAACGCGTAAGTCGCCTGCGCCTGCGGCGCATCGAGCGGCAGCAAGGCCAGCACGTCGGGCGAACGAAACCACTGGTGGGCGACGTTCTGGTGATCGAGCGACGTGATCAACCGCGCGGCGATGGCGCTCTGGCCGAAGTCGACGCGCTCGACTTGAACGCCCAGCGCGGCCCGGCTCGCCGAGCCCTTGCCCTCGCACAGCGCCGTGAGTGGCGCGGCAACGTCAGCCTCGACGCGCGTAATGAACGGGGCGAAGGCAATCGCAGCGTCGAGTTCCGCGTGCAGCGCCTGCGCGTCGACGATCCACGCGAGAGCGGCCACATGCTGCTGCCACGCCGTGAATTCGAGCCCCGCGCCGGGCGCGTCGCCGTGCACCTGCATCTCGTGCACGGCGGTCACCGCACTCGGCGCAAGCGCCTGCCAGACCTTGAGCTCGCACAGGAGCGCCACTGACGCGCCGTTCAGGGCGTAGGCGCGAACCTCGTCGCGGCTTGGCGCCTGCGCCGCGGGCGCGGCGTCGCGCAGGGCCACGCGCAGGCCGCAGCGCGCCACGGCCAACGCCAGGCATTGGCCCACCGCTCCCGCGCCTCGAACCAGCACATCCACGTTTTGCATCTCGATTCATTGTAGAGATCAGCTTCGACGCGCGCGGCGATGGCCGGAGGCACAATCCGGTTCGACGCATTTTGCACACCGATATCACGATGCCAGTCTGGATCCGCCGAGTTCTGATCGCTGTCGCCGCGCTGATTGCCGTCTTGGTGGCGCTCGCGGTGTGGTTGCTCATGACCTTCAACCCCGACCAGTACAAAAGCCTTGCTGTCGATTGGATGAAGACCCATCTGAATCGAACCCTGGCGATCGAGGGGCCGATCAAGCTGTCAGTGTTTCCGCGCCTGGAGCTGCGCATCACGAAAATCACGCTCAGCGAAGCGGGCAAGGCCGACGAGTTTGCCGCGCTCGCTGAAGCCGACCTCGCGGTGCAGGTGATTCCGCTGCTGCGCGGGCGCATCGCGATCGACCGGGTCTACGCCAAGGGCGTGCGTGTGGCCTTGCTGCGCGACGCCAAGGGCAAGCGCAACACCGACGACTTGGCGCCGCCTGCCGACCCCGCGGCCAGCGCGCCCGCCGCGCCGAGCACGACCGAGCCGGTGCAGCCGCTGCTGCTCGACGTGAGCAGCATCCGCCTGGCCGACGTGCGCGCGCGCATCAAAGACGATGCCGCCGGCATCGACGGAGACGTGGTGTTGCAGGAGTTCAGCACCGGGCGCATCGCCAGCCGCGTCACGACGCCCGTCAAGATGGTCGTGCAGTTGAATCTCAAGTCACCCGCGCTGAAAGGCGAGCTGCGCGGCGCGTGCGAAGTGACGCCCGATTTGCAAACCGGATCGGTCACCTTGAGCGACATGGACCTGGGTTTCAAAGGCGACGCGCCTGGCGCAAGCCAGATCGACGCGAGCGTAAAGGGCGGATTCGCCTTCGACGCCGCCAGAGGCGCGATCGACGCCAAGGCCTTGGCGGTGCGCGTGAGCACCAACGCCGGCGCCATCAAGCTGACCGACAGCACGCTCTCGATTGCGCGCTTCTCGCATGACGCAGCCGCCAAGCGAATTGCAGTGAACCAGTTGAAGCTGCGCATTGTCGGCACGCTGGCCGGCCCCCAAGGCGGCAAGCCTCTGACGATGGCCCTGGACTGGCCGGACCTCGACGTGAGCGGCGCCACCCTCAAAGGCAGCCCCTTGAGCGGCAATCTCACGCTTGCGGGAGAGTTGCCCGTCGAAGCCAAATTCAGCAGCGGCGCACCGAGCGGCAACTTCGAGACGGTGCGCATTCCCGGGTTCGAGCTGCGCGCCACCAGCAACGCAAGTGCGCGCAAATTGACGGCCAGCGTGAACGCCGATCTGGTGTTGCAACCCGACAAACAGTCGCTTGCGCTGGACAAACTCGGGCTCGACCTGAAGCTCGAAGACCCTGCCCTCAAGCCGCTCGCGCTCACGCTGAAGGGCCAGGCCGGCGGGTCACCGCAAAGCGCGCGCTGGGATCTGACCGGGCAACTCAACACCAGCCCGTTTCGCACCGACGGCACAGCCAACCTCTCCGGCACCACACCCAGCGTCAAGGCGAGCGCGCGTTTCGAGGCGCTGGACCTGAACGCCGTCTTGCCGGCGCCCAGCGCCATCGCGACGCCCGCGCCAAGCGGCACGGCAGCCGCAGCACAAGACGTGCCCATCGATCTTGCGCCGCTGCGCAGCGTGAACGGCACGTTTTCCCTGCGCGCTGCGAGCGTCGCCGTGCGTCAGTACCGGCTCGCCGACCTGGCGCTCGACGCGACGCTCGAGACCGGCATGCTGCGGATCACGACGCTGCACGCCAAGACCTGGAGCGGCGTGCTGGACGCGACGGTACTTGCCGACGCGCGCGCCAGCCGCGTCGCCGTCAAGGCGATCGCCAGCGGCGTCGACGTGAACGCGTTGCTGAAAGACGTCGCATCCAAAGATCTGCTCGAAGGCAAGGGGCGCGTGATCGCCGACATCGACACCGCCGGGCGCAGCGTGTCCGAGATGAAATCGCGCCTGCAAGGCAGCGCCGCCGTGCAACTGCGCGACGGCGCGCTGAAGGGCTTCAACCTGGCGAAAAGCCTGCGCCAAGCCAAGGCAGCGCTGTCGACGAACAAAGACACGGCGCAGCGCGCGAGCCAGACCGAAAAGACCGACTTCAGCGAAATGAGCGCGAGTTTCCTGATCGACGCCGGTGTCGCGCGCAGCCACGACCTGGACATGAAGAGCCCGTACTTTCGGATCGGCGGCGAAGGCCTGGTCGACGTGGCCAAGAGCCGCATCGACTACACGGCGCGCGCCACCGTCACCGACACGTCCAAGGGCCAGGACGGCGCCGACCTCGCCGTGCTCAAGGGCCTGACGGTTCCCGTCAAGCTGAACGGCCCGTTCGACGCGGTCGACTGGCAAATTCAATGGTCCGCTGTCGCCGCCGGGGCGCTGAGGAATCAGGCCACCGCCAAGCTCAAAGACAAGCTGGGTCTCGGCGCAGGCGCCGCATCGGCACCTGCGCCGCAGCAGCAGTTGAAAGACAAGGCGCAAGACAAAGTGAAAGACAAGTTGAAGGGGTTGTTCAAGTGAGCGATGGCGCGGGCACCGCGAATGAATTGAACGTCGCGCACGTCGACTTGCGCGTCGAGTCGCTGCACCTCTATCCGATCAAGTCGTGCGCGGGCGTGGCGCCTGCGCAGGTGCTGCTGATCGAAACCGGCTTCGAGCTCGACCGCGCCTGGATGGTCGTCGACGAACACAATCAGTTCGTCACGCAGCGCGAACTGCCGCGTTTGGCGCTGCTCCGGCTGACGCTCGGGCGCGACGACATGGCACTGCGTGCGCCGGGCATGCTCGCGCTGCACGTGTCGCTCGACACCGTCGAGCAAAAAACCCGGGTGCGTGTGTGGGACGATGAAGTCGCCGCGTTCGACATGGGCGATCTCGCCGCCCAGTGGTTCTCCGATTTTCTGGGCCAGCGGCTGCGCCTGGTGCGCTTCGACCCCGAACAGCGGCGCTTGTCGAGCCGGCGCTGGACCGGCACGATCGAGGCCGAGAACGCGTTCAGCGACGGGTTTCCGCTGCTCGTCGCGTCGACCGAATCGCTCGCCGAATTGAACCGGCGCCTCGCGCTGCAAGGCCACGCCCCAGTGACGATGGAGCGGTTCCGGCCGAACCTGGTGCTGAGCGGTCTGGACGCGCATGGCGAAGACCCGCTCGACGAGATCGTTCTCGAAGGCGTGGACGGCCCGGTGCGCCTGAAACTCGTCAAACCCTGCGGGCGCTGCACGATTCCCGACGTCGACCCCGTCACGGCGTCGCAGGGTCACGCAGTCACCGACGCGCTCGCCGGCTACCGCGCCGACGCGCGCCTGGACGGTGCGCTCACGTTCGGCATGAACGCCGTAATCGTCGAAGGCATCGATCGGCGTCTGGCTGTGGGTGCGACTGGCCGCGCGAGTTTTCGATTTGACGAGTAGCGACGGTTCAGATTTCGGCACTGCGCATCGATGCGGCGCTGCGCCTCGACGCGGCGGGAGCATCGGGCGACCGCGCCGTCCATGGCGCGGTCACGCTGCTTGCAACGGGCACGCGCGCCTGCCCTGATGCGAGGTCTGCGCAACTGGCAGCTCTTTGCCGTGGTTGTGGCGATCTGGGGCACGACCTGGCATGTGATCACTTACCAGATCGGGCCGATCTCGCCCGAGGTCGGCGTGGCCTTGCGCTTTGGGCTGGCCGGGGCCTGCGTACTGGCCGCGTGTGCCTTGCGCGGCACGAGTCTGCGCTTGCCCGGCGCCGACCACGCGCGCTTGGCCTTGCAGGGCATGCTCCTCTATGGCGTGTCGTACCTGTGTGTCTACCACGCGGAGCGCTACGTGCCCTCGGGTCTGGTCGCGGTGGGTTTTTCGGCGTCGCCGTTGATCGTGGGCATCGGCGCCCGCGTCGCCTTCGGGGCCGCGCTGTCCCGGCGATTTGTCGTGGGTGGCGCGATAGGCTTGGGCGGGGTCGCGCTGATTTTTTGGCCAGAGCTGGCGACCACCCAAGGCGACAACAGCGCAGCGCTCGGCGCCGGATTCACGGTGGCCGCGGTGCTGCTGTCGACCACAGGAAACCTCAGCGCCAGCCGCAACGGCGTTCACGGTCTCGCCTTCTGGCCGGCGATGGGCTTTGGCATGCTCTATGGTGGCGCCGCCTGCGCCTTGCTGGCGCTCGCACTGGGGCGATCCTTTGCGCTGCCGGTCACGCTGTCGTGGTGGTTGTCGCTGGCCTACTTGGCGCTTGCGGGGTCGGTGTTGGCGTTCGCCTGCTTTCTGAGTTTGCAAAGCCGGATCGGCCCGGGACGCGCCGGAACAGTGGGCGTGATGACGCCGATCGTCGGCCTCGCGGTTTCATTGCTGCTCGAAGGCTTTCGCCCGAGCTGGGCCAGCTTCGCCGGGGTCCTGTTGGCGCTGCTGGGCAATTGGTGCATCTTGGGTCAGGCAGTGGCCCCTAAAATTGCCGGTTCTTCGCCCCCTCCCCGAAAGCCCCCAGGATGAAAC
>JBEBHW010000293.1:0-5150 GCA_040081145.1 Burkholderiaceae bacterium | reverse complement strand
GTCCGCCGTCTGGATCGCCTTCGAATTGAGTTCGTAGGCGCGTTGCGTCTGGATCATCGCGACGAGTTCTTCGACGACGTTGACGTTGGACGTCTCAACCGCCCCCTGTTGCAGCGCACCCAGTCCGTTTTGCCCCGGCACGCCCGTGTTCGGCGCGCCCGATGCAGCAGTCTCGGCGAACAGGTTCTGCCCCTTGGGCTCCAGGCCCGCCGGATTGACGAAGTTGGCGAGCGGGATTTGCCCGATGACCTGGGGTGTGACCTGGCCTGGAAGGCTCGCTGTGATCGTGCCGTCGGCAGCGACCGTCACGCTTTGCGAATTGGCCGGGATCGTGATTCCCGGCTGCACCGTGAAGCCGTTGTTCGTGACGAGCTGACCCTGCGCGTTCACCTGGAACGAGCCGTCGCGCGTGTAGCCGGTCGTGCCATCGGGCATTTGCACTTCGAAAAAGCCGTTGCCGCGAACCGCGATGTCCAGCGGATTCGCCGTCTGCTGCAAATTGCCTTGGCCGAAATTGCGCGACGTCGCCACCGCCCGCGTGCCCAACCCCACTTGCAGGCCGGTGGGCAAAGTTGTCTGCTCGGAGCTGTTCGCCCCGGCCTGGCGCAGGTTCTGGTACATCAGGTCTTCGAACACGGCGTGGGAGCGCTTGAAGCCGTTCGTGCCAACGTTGGCCAGGTTGTGCGTGATCGTGTCCAGCTGGGTCTGCTGGGCCTCCATGCCGGTCTTGGCAATCCACAGGGAACGCATCATGGTCAGTGCTCCTTACTTTCAACTCATCGTCAACAACTTGGCGGCCGAATTCGCGTCGGCCTGGGCGGTCTGGAGCAATTTCATCTGCGTCTCGAACTGGCGTGCCGCGCCGATCATCGCGACCATCGCCTCGACCGGGTTCACGTTCGAACCCTCGAGCGCGCCGTCTTGCAAGCGCGCCGTCGCGTCTGCCGACAAGTCGCCTTCCTCGGCGCGAAACAGGCCGTCTTCGCCGCGTTGCAGCGGCGCTTCGGGGGTCACGAGTTTGAGCCGGCCCACCGACGTGCTCACGCCGGCGGCCGAACGCGCGCTCACCGTGCCGTCGGCGGCGATGCTGATCAGGCTGTTCGCCGGCACCTGGATCGGCCCGCCGTCGCCGAGCGCCGGCAAGCCGCCGCGCGTGGTGAGCGTGCCGTCGGCCGAAATATCGAGAGAGCCGCCCCGCGTGTAGGCCTCGGTGCCGTCGAGCGCCTGCACCGTGAGCCATGCATTGCCACGCAGTGCCACGTCGAGGTTGCGCCCGGTGGCGCTCACGACGCCGGGTGTCGCGTCGTAGCCGGGAGTCGATTCGAGCGTGAAGACGCGCGTGCTCGCGCCGCTGCCCTGCACCGGCACGGAGCGAAAGCCGCTGAGTTCGGCGCGAAATCCCGGTGTGGCCACGTTCGCCAGGTTGTTCGCCAGCACGTCCATTCGAGCTTCCTTCGACGTTGCCTCTTACCCTGAACTCTCACCCCTGCTCTCCCGCTTGCGGGAGGGTCCTCCATCCAGCGTTACCGCAAGTTGACGAGCGTCTGCAGAATCTGGTCCTGCGTCTTGATCGTCTGCGCGTTCGCCTGGTAGATGCGCTGCGCCGTGATCATGTTCACCAGTTCGGCAGTCAGGTCGACGTTGGACTCCTCCAGCGCGCCGGCTTGCAGCACGCCCAGCGTGCCGCTGCCCGGAACGCCGGCGACCGGGTCGCCCGAGGAAAAGGTGCGCGACCAGGTGGTGCCGCCGTTGGGCTGCAGGCCTTGCGGGTTGCGGAAGGTTGCCAGTTCGACTTGGCCCGCCGGCTTGGACTGTCCGTTCGAATATTCGGCCATGACGATGCCGTTGCCTTCCACGTGCACGCCCACGAGTTGCCCTGCGGCATAACCGTCCTGACTGAGGCCTGCTACCGAGAAGCTCGAGCCGAATTGGGTCGCGCCGCTCAGGTCCAAAGAGACGCCAGTGATCGGTTCGGTTGCGGCGCCGGCGAGATTCGTGCTTGCCGGGATGTCGAGCAGCACCGGGCCGACCGGAATCGTCGGCGCGCTGCCGTTCGTCGGGAACGTGACCGTCGTCGTGACCGTCGGGTTGCCCGTGCCGTCGTCGACCAGCGGCGTGCCGTTGGCGGTGACGTAGACGTTCCAGTTGTCGGTGGCGGTTTTCTGGAAGTAGTACGTGAGGGCGACGTCCTGGCCTTTCGCGTCGTACACCGTCATCGTCGTCGCACTGTTATATGTCGCCGGGTCGCTGGTGTTGATGTTCGGCGCCGCCGCGGCGGCGGGAACGGCCAAGCGTGCGTCGAGGTTGAACTCGAGTTGCATTTGAGTCGTGGCGCTGGGCACGAGGCCCGAGACCGGCATCTGCAAACCGGTGGGCTGGCCCGGCAAGATGACGCCCGCGGAATCGGCCTGGTAGCCCTGCAGCTTGAGTCCCAGGTTGCTCACGATGAAACCGTCGCGATCGACCTTGAACTGGCCGTTGCGCCCGTACACGATCACGCCACTCGGCTCGGCGAGCTGGAAAAACCCTTTGCCGTTGATCGCCAGGTCCAGCGGATTTTCCGTGGTCGTGACGTTGCCTTGGGTGAACTGCTGCGCCACCGTCGACAGGTTCACGCCGATGCCGATGGCGCTGACGCCCGTGCCGCTCAAGGCGTTCGCGTACAGGTCGACGAATTCAGCGCGCGACGCCTTGGCGCCGAAAGTGTTGGCGTTGGCGATGTTGTTGCCGATCACCTCGAGGTTCTTGCTCGAAGCGTTCAGACCGGACAAACCTTGCTGGAAGCTCATGGGATTTCCTTGGAAAGAAGACGAGAGTGGGTTGGAGAGGTTGCGGGTAGAAGTTCAGGCGTTCAGTTGAACGCCTTGATGTCGGCGTAGGCGACGGGCCCGTTGTTCGCGAGCTCCAGCGTCAGCGTGTTGCCGCTCGCGCTCACCGCGGTGACCGTGTCGCGCATCAACGGCGTCGTCGCCAGCGCCGTCGCGCCGTTTGTCGCAGTCACGCGAAAGCGCGTTCCGGCGCCTTCCAGCACGCCTTTGGCGGGCCAGTTGAAGCTGTGCCGGCCGGCGCCCTGCGCGCCGAGCGTCAGGCTGTCGATCACCATGCCTGCGCCGTTCAGGACTTCGACTTTCACGCTGTCGGCGGCCGAGGTCAGCTCGAAGCCGCCCTGCCCTACATCGTCGGCAATCGACATCCGGTTTCCCGGAACGACGACGTCGCGCCCGACCAGCGCCGCGCCTTGCAGGGCCTGCATCTGCAGGAACTGGTCGGACAGGCCTTGCACCGACAGGTTGAGCTTTTCGATGCCGCTCACGGTGTTGATCTGCGCCATCTGGCTCGTCACCTGGGCGTTGTCCATCGGGTTCAATGGATCCTGGTTCTGCATCTGCGTGATGAGCAGCTTGAGAAAACGGTCGGCGCTCGCCTGCACGTCTTTCGCCGCTTTGGCGGCGGCGTCGAGCGGCTTGGTTTCGCCAAGGAAACTGGAAACGGATGCGGTGGCCATGGCGTCGCCTTGGTTTGCGGGTTACTGACCGAGCTGCAATGTCTTGAGCAGCAGTGTCTTGGCGGTGTTCATGACTTCGATGTTGTTCTGGTACGAGCGCGACGCCGAAATCATGTTGACCATCTCTTCCACCGGGTTCACGTTGCTGTACGTGACGTAACCCTCGGCGTCGGCCTGCGGGTGTTTCGGGTCGTGCACGCGCCGCCCCGGGGTCTGGTTTTCGCTGATCGTGCTGACGGTGACGCCTGCCGACGCGGCATCGTTCGCCGTGGCGCCGAACAACTGCGTCTGGAACGTGACCTGGCGCGCCTTGTAGGCCTGGCCATCGGGGCCGGCGACGGTGTCGGCGTTGGCCAGGTTCGACGCGACGACGTTCAGGCGCTGGCTTTGCGCGCTGATGGCACTGCCGGCGACGTTGAAAATGTTCAACATTGACATCATTCACCCCTTGCCTATTGGCCCTTGATCGCTTCGAGCATGGTTCGCACATGGCCGTTGATGAAGCGCAGCGTCGCTTCGTACTTGACGGCGTTGTCAGCGAACGCGGCGCGCTCGCGGTCCATGTCGACGCTGTTGCGGTCCAGACTGGTCTGGCTGGGTGTCGCGTAGTTGAGCGCCGCTTGGGCTCCTGCTGAGCCTGCGCTCCCGACGTGGCCAGGGCTGGTGCGTTGCAGGCCTTGCCCTGAAATTGCGGCGCCGGGCAACGCCGCTGTCGCCTCGCGCAGCGCCTGGGCAAAGTCGAAATCGCGCGCCACGTAGCCGGGCGTGTCGGCATTCGCGATGTTGCTGGCGATCAGGCGCTGGCGCTGCGAGCGCAGGGTGAGCGCCTGTCCCTGGAAGTCAAGTGCGTCGTTCAATCGGTTCAACATGGTGTTGCTTCGGTACGGCAGGCTCACGACCTGCCACTTTGGCGATGTGAAGCCATTCTGGTGAGCACAAGCGCAATTCATTAGCGCGAATAGAGGCGCGATGCCTGGCCTATTCGCTGCCCCCTTGCGAATTCTTACGCCTAGAGTGCGACCATGCTTTGGCGATTGCAGATCGGCCCTCGGGCGCGTGCGGCGGGCGTCGCGTGCGCGGTGTGGACATGCGCAGCGGTCGCAGCCGCTGCTGCGGCGCCGACGCCACCGGCCCAGCGTGTGCCGGACCTGCCTTGGGCGGGCCAGGTGCACCAGTTCGCGCAGGACGCAGCGCGCCACCAGTCGCCAGGGCGGCGCGTCGAGGTGCTGGTCGGCGCGCTCGATTCGCGTCTTCGCCTTGCACCCTGCCGGCGCACCCAACCGTATCTCGCCGGCTCGGCGCGTTTGTGGGGGCGCAGCCGCGTGGGCTTGCGCTGCGTCGAGGGCACTGTGACGTGGAACGTGTTCGTTCCCGTCACGGTCAAGGTGTTCGGATCGGCGCTCGTCGCCGCGGCGGCCTTGCCCGCAGGCCATGTGATCGCCACGACCGACTTGGCTCAAGCCGAAGTCGACTTGGCCGATAACCCGTCGAATCCGCTCACCGAGCCGGCGCGCGCCGCCGGCCGATCTCTGGTTCGCCCCGTCTCAGCCGGGCAGGTGCTGCGCGAATCGCACTTGCGGCCGCGCATCTGGTTCGCCGCGGGCGACGAAGTCAGGCTCGTCGCGCGCGGCAGCGGCTTCCAGGT
>JBEBHW010000292.1:0-5174 GCA_040081145.1 Burkholderiaceae bacterium | reverse complement strand
TCCAGCCGTCGCTCACCGGAACGCTGCAGCTGAGCCGCACGAATGCGTTTTTCATGGGCGGGGGCAAGGCGCTGGTCAACGCGTACTACCGCAGCGCAGAGAAACTGGCCGTGCAAATTCGCTACGGCACGCCGGTGACTCGACTCGAACTCGACGCAGGGCGCTTTGTCGCTGCGCTGGTGGGTGAGCAGCGCATCGAAGCGCGCGCCTGCGTCGTCGCCAGCGGTGGCTTCGAATCGAACCTCGAATGGATGCGCCAAGCCTGGGGCCAGAATGAGCGTGGCGAATGGCCTGCCGACAATTTTCTGATTCGCGGAACCCGTTTCAACAGGGGCGTCGTGCTGCAAGACCTGCTCGCTTTCGGCGCAGACGCCGTGGGCGACCCGACGCAAAGCCACTGCGTCGCGATCGACGCGCGCGCGCCGCTGTTCGATGGCGGCATCTGCACGCGCGTCGACTGCGTTTCGCTGGGCATCATGGTGAACCGCGACGCACAGCGTTTCGCCGACGAGGGTGAAGACTTCTGGCCCAAGCGCTACGCGATCTGGGGCCGCCTGGTCGCCCTGCAAGCCGGGCAGACGGGTTACTCGATCATCGACGCCAAAGCCATCGGCCGCTTCATGCCGCCGGTGTTCCCCGGCGAAAAGGCCGATTCGCTGGGGCAACTCGCGCGCCAACTCGGTTTGTCCGAGGCGGCGTTGCTGGATACCGTGAGCCGCTACAACGCCGCGTGCCGGATCGGCACGTTCGACCACGCCGTGCTCGACGATTGTCACACCGAAGGCTTGAGCCCCGCCAAGACGCACTGGGCGCTGCCGCTCGACACGCCGCCGTTCTACGGCTACACGCTCAAGCCCGGCATCACGTTCACCTACCTCGGCGTGAAAGTGGACTCGGGCGCGGCGGTGCACTTTGCCGGCCGGCCGAGCGCGAACCTGTTTGCCGCAGGCGAAGTGATGGCCGGCAATGTGCTCGGCCAGGGCTACACCGCCGGCGTGGGAATGACGATAGGCACCGTGTTCGGGCGCGTTGCTGGTGCATCGGCGGCAGCTGCGGCGGCAGGACGAAAGGGAGCACTGCGTGAGGCCGCGTGAGGGAGTGCCGCCTGAAACAACGCCGCCCCGGATCACGCCGCTCGAGGCGCTGACGCGGGAGGCGCAGGCGCTTGCCGGGGGCGTGCTATCGATTCGCGCTGACGCAGGATGCGGCAGCGCCGCCGAAGCTGAGGCGGCGCGGGTTCTGCAAATCTGCAACGCCTGCCGCTACTGCGAAGGCTTTTGCGCGGTGTTCCCGGCGATGGCACGCCGTCTCGAATTTCCGACGGCCGACATCCACTACCTGGCGAACCTGTGCCACAACTGCGGCGCCTGCCTTCATGCGTGTCAGTACGCCACGCCGCACGACTTCGCCGTGAATGTGCCGCGCGCCATGGCGCAGGTGCGCGCCAAGACCTATGCCGACTACGCGTGGCCTGCAGCGTTCGGCAGTCTTTACGAGCGCAACGGCTTGACGGTGGGGTTGGCATTGGCTGCGTCGCTGGCGCTGTTTCTCGTGCTCACCGTCGCTTTGAAAGGCAGCCTTTGGCACGCGCCGCTGGCCGGCAACTTCTACGCCGTGTTCCCGCACGGCTTGATGCTGGGCCTGTTCGCGCCGGTGTTCGGGTTCGTCTGCGTGGCGCTCGGCCTGGGGGTGATGCGCTTCTGGCGCGATGTGTCGCCTGCGGGCCCGTGGTCATCCCGGCGCACGCCGGGATCCAGCGCGGTCAGTCAAGCGTGGATCCCGGAGTTCGCCGGGATGACGGCGTCGGCACCGATCGCGGGCGATGCGCTGCGCAACGTGCTGACGCTGAAATACCTCGACGGCGGCCACGGCGAAGGCTGCAACGACGTCGACGACCGCTATACGCTGTGGCGGCGGCGCTCTCACCACGCGACGTTCTACGGCTTCATGCTGTGCTTTGCCGCGACTTGCGTGGCGACGCTTTATCACTATGCGTTCGGCTGGCAGGCACCGTATGCATTCACCAGCCTGCCTGTGCTGCTGGGAACGGCCGGCGGGCTGGGCCTGCTCGTTGGCCCGCTCGGGCTGGGTTGGCTCAACGTGAAGCGCCACGCCCAGCATGCCGAGCCGGCGCAACAAGCGATGGATCTCGGCCTGATCGCATTGCTGTTTTTCACGAGCCTGACCGGGCTGGCGCTGCTCGCACTGCGCGGCACGGGTGCGATGGCGTTGCTGCTCGCCATTCACCTCGGCTTCGTGCTCGCGCTGTTCCTGACGATGCCGTACGGCAAATTCGCGCACGGCATCTTTCGCTGCGCGGCCTTGGTCAAGTGGGCGGTCGAGAGGCGTCAGCCGACGCGGCTGCGGCTCGGCTCCGATTGAGGCGGCTGCAGCCCCGACACGTGCCCAGGCCCGCGCCTCAACGCGGCAATCCCAGCCCACGCTGCGCGATCAGGCTGCGCTGAATCTCGTTCGTGCCAATGCTGATGACCCACATCAGCGAGTGGCGCAAGTTCTGTTCGTGGCGGCCGTTGCGCAGCGCGCCAGGTGCGCCTTGCGAGAGTGCGGCGCGTGGACCCAGGATGTCGAGCGCCGCCTCGCCAAAGCGCTCCATCAGTTCGCCGGAGAACACCTTGCTGATCGCGCCCATTTCGGGTGGGGTGCTGCCGCTCTCGGCGAGCTCGGCGCAGTGCAGCATCAGTTGTCGGCCGACTTCGATTTCGGCGGCGAGCGCCCCAATGCGGTCTCGCACCAGCGCATCGTGGCGCATCTTCGAGTCGGCACGCACGTCGGCAAGCAGCAGGTTGAACGCGTGCGCCACTTTGAGCACGATGCCCCCGCCGATCAGCCCGCGCTCGTTGGCCAGCGCGTCGGTCAGGACTTTCCAGCCGCCGTTCACCGCGCCGACGATGTTCTCTGCGGGGATGCGCACGTTGTCGTAGAAGATGTTGGCGAAGCGGCCGTCGTACATCGTCGTCGCCGGTTTCACGCTGATGCCCGGCGCGTTCATCGGCACGATGAACATGCTGATTCCGGCGTGCAGGGGCTTCGCGGCGGCGTCGGTGCGCGCCGCGAGGAACATGTACTTGCCCCAGTACGTCGTCGTCCAGATTTTCTGGCCGTTGATCACCCAGTGCTTGCCGTCGAGCACGGCGCGGGTGCGCAGCGACGCGAGGTCGGATCCGGCTTCGGGCTCGCTGTAGCCCATGCCGTGCATCGCCTGGCCGCGCAGAATTTCCGGCAGGTAGCGTGTCTGCTGCTGCGACGTTCCGTGCATCAGCAGGGCGTTGACTTGCACTGCGGCGCCGGCGCGCGGCGCTTCGGCGCGCTCCATGACTTCGAGAAAGCCGATCTGCTCGCGCGGCGTGCGCGCCTGCCCGCCGTTTTCCTTGGGCCAGCTGAGGCCGATCCAGCCGGTCTTGCCGAGGTCCAGCGCAAACGACGCGTCGAATTCGCGCTCATGAAAAGGCCGCCGCTCGAACGCGGCCTTGCGTTCGCCACTCCAGTGTTCTTGCAGCCACTCGCGAACCGTATGGCGAAACTGGTTGCCCGCCTCGCCCAGGTCGTATTCGGGCAAGGCTGCGCGATCGTCATCGAGCAGTGACGCAGCGAGTTCGCGGCGCGCCTGCGCCGCACCGCCCAGCGGCAACAGGTCCAGGTGGACGCGCCGAAAGTGGCGTGGGGCCTCGTGCTCTTCGGCGTAGCCGATCGCACCGAAGGCGTGCTGCGTCTCGAGCGTCACGTCGCGCAGCGCGACTGCGCCGAACGCCGTTGCGGCGCTCGCGAAGTGGCGCCAGTGCGGCGCCCCATGATCGAATGCCGACGCCGCGTGCGCCAGCGTCAGGCGAACGCCTTCGAGCGCGATCAGGTTGTTCGCGAGCTTGTGCTGAATCGCCTGGAAACGGCCGATCGGCTGGCCGAACTGGCGGCGCTCCTTGGCGTAGTCCACCGCCATCTCGAAGGCACGTCGCGCGGCGCCATGAGCGCGTGCGAGCAGGCCGATGCGCGCCACGTGCAGCAGGTCGGCGATCTCGCCCGGCGCGAGGTCAAGGCGTTGCGCCCGCGCGTTGTGCAGGCGCACTTCGGCCCAACCGTGGCCGGCGTTCATTCCCATGGCGCGCGCCGGCAGCACTTGCACGCCACCCTGTCGGCAGTCGATGAGCGCCAGGCTGGCGGCATCAGCGGTGGCGGCGAGCAAGTGTGTCGCGTGCAGGGCACCCTCGACGAAAGCCAGCGTCGCGTTGGCCGCGCCTCGGTCCAGACGCAGCGTGCCTGCCGATTCGTCTTGCGAGAGCCCGGCAGTTGCCAGGCTGATTCGACACTCGCCGCGGTGCAGTTCGGCGAGCAGGAAGTTGATCTTGGGCGCGTCGGCGCGGTGGCGGATCAACAGCAGATTGGCGATTGCCGCACCGAGCAGCGGTGCCGGGCACGCGGCGCGGCCCAGCTCTTCCATGACGAGCGCAATTTCGCGCAAACCTCCTTCGGTAGGCTCGCTGCCCAGAGTGGCCAGACCCTGGCCGACCAGGCAGGTCCACAGCGAGGCCACCGCAGCGCGGTCGTCGCCGCGCTCGACGGCTCCGGCGGCCGGCCAATGCGTCTGCAAAAAACCTCGCACTGAATCGCGCAGCATCACGCGTGCTTCGTCGTCGGGGAGCTTGTCGGCGTCGATCCGCTTGGAACTCATCGCCGAAGCATCGAGGCGGCCCCGGAACACGGCAAGCCGGGGAGGGGAAGAGCTCCTGTGCGCCTGCGGCACAGGCAGCGTACGCAGGACCGGGCGCGTCTGGCGTGCTAATGTTGGCCCGCAGCGCCGTTCGCGCTGCGCCCTGCCCGTGACCGACCCGCACGCGATCGATACCGCAATTGCCGCGCTCGAAGCGCAACGAGCGTTGCTGGGCGATGCGGCGGTTGACGCCGGCCTGGCCGTGCTGCGCGAAAAGCTTGGGGCGACCACCCAGCAGCTGCGCCACGTCACGGTGCTGTTTCTGGACGTGGTGGGCTCCACCGAACTCAGCCACCGGCTCGACCCGGAAGACATGCACGCCGTGCTCGACGGTCTGCTGACGCGCGCCACCGCCACGGTGCAAGCGTTTCAAGGCAAGGTCTTGCAGTACGCCGGCGACAGCCTGCTCGCCGTCTTCGGCCGACTGCTCCGCGCCGAACACGGCGAGCAG